>NZ_JAPYKO010000014.1:0-180563 GCF_037179585.1 Mesorhizobium argentiipisi (SeqCode) | reverse complement strand
TTCAGGTTGATGGTTCACCGGTGGGAAGGGACCGGGCCATGCCACGGCCTGTCCGAAAGGACGACCAGGATCCACTCGGTCTCCTTCCCACTTCAACCATACACCAGAACCAACACACAGGATTCTAGGGTCTGCGCCGCGTCGCTTCGCTCCTTGCTCGGCCCTAGAATGACGAAGCCGAGGCACCCATGCATTTCAGCCATTCCTTGCCGACGCCGGGTCGCGGATGATCGGCAAGGGATCCTCATGGTCGAGCCGGGCGCAGATGCGATAGACCTCCAGCGTCTCGGCGTTCATCTCGCCGCGCTTGAAGAAAAACATCGCCGCGGCGTAGCGGGTGCGGCCGGACCACATCTCGCCGAGCGGCGTGTTGACCAGCTCCCACTGCTCGGCGGCTTCCGCTTCCAGGTCTTCCGCTTTGCTTGCCATGGTCAAAAGTCCGCAGGCGGGTTGGCTGTGCGGCGGTCGAGCTTGATGAAGGGCCTCTGCACGACCTTCGCCTTCTTCATCAGCTTCTGGTACTGCAGCTCGCGCATGGGGTAGATCTCGACCCAGAGTCATCGACGGTCGCGTCGCCATAGGGCCGCTGCAGCGAGGCGAGCGCGATGTTGCGCTTGGAACGCTCGGTGCGTTTTGTTCCCTAATTGCCCGAATTTGGCACGGATCAAAGTTTTTTGTCTAGCAATTTTGAATGAATGTTCAACAAATGATGTTGCGTTTTCCTGTTGATACGCTAGGCTTTGCTGGCATTTCTGGACTGATCCACATCGGCATTTTGGGCCAAGTCGGCGCTGCCTATGTCGACAAGAACATCAAGACCTGGGAGGCGATGCAGAAGGTGCTTGACAGTGGCGAGCACCGCCCCACTCATCTGCGCGGTTGGAAGCCGGTTGGATAGCCGGCGATGCTGGAGACCGTCACACCCATGAAGACTGCAGAGGCGAGCGATGCTCTCCCCGAAACGGCGCGGAAAGGCGACGCCGAAAAGCGTGGCCGCAAGGCCTCGAAAGAGGTCCGGCGGCTGCAGCTGATCGAGGCGACGATCGATTCACTGGCCAAGCGCGGCTATGCCGAAACGACGATGGCTGACGTGGCCGACGGCGCGGGCCTGTCGCGCGGCATCGTCAACTTCCATTTCGAGAGCAAGGAAAAGCTGCTCATTGCCACGCTGCAGTACATGTATGACGAATATTCGGCGCATTGGCGCACTGCCTTGCAGAAGGCGGGCGACGATCCGGCGCGACAGCTGCAGCATCTGGTATGGGCCGATTTCGACCGCTCTATCTGCAACAAGCGCAAGCTTGCTGCATGGCTCGCCTTCTGGGGCGAAGCCAAGTCACGGCCGACCTACCAGGCGCTGAGCAGTTCGCGCGACGCCTATTACCAGCAGGTCTTCATCGATCTCTGCACGACGCTCAAACAGAGCGGCAACTACACCTATGACCCCCAGGTCATCGCGCTGGCGCTCAGCGCCATGCTCGAGGGCTTGTGGCTGCGGCTGATGATGGGGACCGAGGACACTACGCGAGAGACCGCATTGCAGGCGGCGAATGCGTTTTTGGCCGCCGCCTTCCCGAAACACTATGGCTAGCGAGAGCCGGGGTTAGCAACAACCGGCCAACAAGACCGGCAAAAGAGGATGGAACAGCATGAAGAAATTCAGCCGACGCCTGACACTGACCTTGACGCTTGGGAGCGTGATCGCGGCTTCGGCGGCGGCGTTCGCCGTGGCCGCAGACAAGGACCTGATCGTCTTCGACTGGTCCGGCTACGAGGATCCGAGCTTCCACGGCAAATATGTCGAGAAGAACGGCGACTCGCCGATCTTCGCCTTCTTCGGCGACGAGGACGAGGCCTTCGAAAAGATCCGCTCCGGCTTCAAGTCCGATCTCGGCCATCCCTGCTCGCAGAGCGTGGTGAAGTGGCGCGAAGCGGGCCTGCTGCTGCCGCTCGACACTTCCAAGATCGCTGGCTGGAAGGATCTGAATCCCGGCATCATGGCGATGAAGGACCTCGCCACGACGTCCGACGGCAAGGCCTGGTTCATGCCCTGGGACTGGGGCGATACACAGCTCACCTACAATTCCGACAAGATCGCCGAAAAGGACGTGCAGTCACTGAAGGTGTTCGCCGATCCGAAATACAAGGGCAGGGTTTCGATCGGCGACAATGTAGACGACGCCTATGCGCTGGCCAGCCTCGCCATCGGGCTCAAGGACTGGACCAAGATGACGGACGACCAGTTCAAGCAGGCGTCGGACTTTCTGCGCCAGGTGCACAAGAATGTGCGCTCCTACTGGACCGACACCACCGACATCGTGCAACTGCTTTCCGGCGGCGAGGTCGATCTCGCCTGGGCCTGGAACGACGCGACCGTGCAGTCTGTCAAGGCCGGCGTGCCGATCAAATCCAAGAAGGACACCGACGAAGGCATCTCGACCTGGGTCTGCGGCTACGTGCTGTTCAAGGACGCGCCCGGCAACATCGACAAGGCCTATGACTACCTCAACGCCGTCAACGATCCGGAAGTCGCCAAGGTGCTGGTCAAGGACTGGGGCTACGGCCAGGCCAACGCCAAGGGCATGGCTGGCGTCGATCCGGCGGTCCTGAAGGAAAAGGGCTACGACATGGAAAAATGGGTAGACAAGACGCTGTTCCAGCAGCCGCTGCCTTCGGAGCTCAAGCTGAAGATGATCGCCGAGTTCGAGAAGATTAAGGCCGGCTATTGAAGAGCAGCATCGAAAGGACCGACGTCGTCATCGTCGGCGCCGGCTTCACCGGCCTGTCCGCCGCGCTCGAACTGAAACGGGCGGGCATCGATTTCCTTGTGCTGGAGGCGCGCGACCGCGTCGGCGGCAGGGTAGAGGCTGTCCGCAATGGCCTCGGCGAACTGATCGACAGCGGCGGCCAGTTCCTGTGCGTGGACATGCCCGAAGTGATGAAGCTGGCCAGGACCTACGGCAAGACCTTCGTCGAGACCTATATCGAGGGCGAATTCATCACCCATCCGTCGATGAAGCCGGCGCGGGCGGAGCGGACCTATCGTGTCTCGATGGCGATCCGCGAGCGCATGAACAGAATCGATCCTGATGATCCAGCGATTCCCGGGCTGACCGTCGCCGATTGGCTGGAACGCCAGCACGATGAGGCCGATGCCAAGGCCGCTTTCCGCTCGTTGGTCGAGGGCCTGTGGTGCCTGGCAGCGGACAAGGTGCCGCTCTGGTACCTGATCGACAATGATCGCCGCATCACCAACGAGGTGTTCGAGCTGCAGTATTTTCTGGGCGACACCATGCAATCGCTGGCCGAGGATCTCGCCGCCGAGCTCGGCGACCGGCTGCGCCTGAACCAGGCGGTGGCCCGTGTCGAGCCCGCCCCGCAAGGCGTTCGCATCAGCACCGGCGCGGCCACGATCGAAGCGCGCGAGGTCCTGATCGCGCTGCCGCCGGCGACGGCCGCGAAGCTCGATTTCACGCCGGCTTTGCCGGCGGAGCTCGCAAGCGCACTCGGCGTTTGGGAAAGCGGCGCGGTGATCAAGATCCTGGTGCGCTACGCAAAGCCGTTCTGGCGCGAGCGCGCCTTGAGCGGCATGATGATGTGGCGCGATCAACCGGGGCTGTTTGCCTGCGACGCCAGCAAGGATGCCGATCACGCCGCGCTTGTCGTCTTTGTCGGCGGGCCGCTCGCGCTGCGCTGGCATCCGCTCGGCGAGGCGGCGTTGCAGGCGGAAATCACCGCGAGGCTTGTCCAGGCGCTCGGCCCGCAGGCCGCCGACATCGCCGATTTCAGCTCGCGCGACTGGACGCATGACCGCTGGAGCGGCGGCGCCTATAGCGATCTCATCACCGATGTGACGGCGCGGAATGCCGAGCGCGTGATCCTTGCCGGCGCGCCGCCGATCTATTTCGCCGCTTCGGAAGTGTCGCCATCTTTCCCGGGTTATGTCGAGGGCGCGATCGTCGCCGGCCGCATCGCTGCTGCAAAGATTCAGTCGGCCATCGCCACCAGCGCCTCGGGGTCGTAGGCGAGGCGGATCGGCGCGCCGACCGGAATGTCGTCGGCGCCGAAATCGTTGGTCTCGGTCACGGAAAGCGGCTTTTCGAGCCCCGGTATCTCGACGATCAGATGCGTGATCTCACCGAAATAGTGGCGCTCGACGACCTTGCCGGCGACCTCGAATTTTGCTGACGCATTGTCCCACAAAACGCGCAGGCGTTCAGGCCGGATGCCAAGCGTCGCCGAGCCGCCATTGCGCACGAAAGTCTTCGGCTTGTCGGTCCTGACGCGACCGAAGCCCAGCGTGTCGAGCACCAGCGAAGCGCCGTTCTCCTCGACGATCTCGGCCTTGACGAAATTCATGCCGCCGAGGAAGTCGGCGACCTGGCGGTTGACCGGGCGCTGGTAGATTTCCTTCGGCGAAGCGACCTGCGCGATGCGGCCGCCGAACATCACCGCGATGCGGTCCGACATCGCCAGGGCCTCGTACTGGTCGTGCGTGACCAGAACGAAGGTGATGCCGACCGCCTGCTGCAAGCGGCGCAGTTCGACCTGCATCTGCTCGCGCAGTTTCTTGTCGAGCGCCGAGAGCGGCTCGTCGAGCAGCAGCACCTTGGGCCGCATGACCAGCGCGCGGGCCAAAGCCACGCGTTGGCGCTGGCCGCCGGAAAGCTCGGTGGCGCGGCGCTTGCCGAGGCCGGCGAGCGAGACCTGCGCCAGCGCTTCCACGACGCGGCGCTTCTCCTCGCCAGCGTCGAGCTTCAGCCGCTTCAGGCCGTAGGCGACATTCTGCTCGGCATTGAGATGCGGGAAGATCGCATAGCTCTGGAAGACCATGTTGGTCGGCCGGCGATTGGCGGGGATGCCGTCCATCGGCTGGCCGTCGACGGCAATCGAGCCGCTGGTCGGCGCGTCGAAGCCGGCTATCATGCGCAACAGCGTGGTCTTGCCGCAGCCGGAGGGCCCGAGCAGCGAGAAGAATTCGCCTTCGCGGATCGCCAGCGAGGCGTTGTCCAGCGCCTTGAACGATCCGTAGCTGCGGGTAACGTCGCGGATCTCGATCATGGTGCGATCCGATTGCGTGCGCTCGGATCGCTCAAGCATAGAGGCCTCCCTCGTTCTGCGTGCGTCTCGCCGCGCGGCGGCGCAGGATTTCGGCACGCGCCGGAAGGTGCCGAACGCGCTCTCGCCGAGATCGGCGGAAGCCTCCTCAAGTCTGCGGTCGAAGCCTTCGAAGCCGGAGGTCAGCACGGTCATCGAGTAGGGGATGCAGATCAGGACATGGCCAAGCACCACGGTGAAGAGCGACAGGCTCAAACCCAGCTGCAGCATGACCAGCAGCATCGAGATGGCGACGATCACTTCGGGCAGCACCAGCGGCGCCATGATCAGGCCGTTGATGGCGCGACGGCCGGGATAGCGGTAGCGGGTGATCGAACGGGCCGCGAGGATGCCCAGCACCGTCGACAGGATCGAGGCGGAAACGCCGACGATCAGGCTGTTCCAGGTGGCGTCGATCAGCGCCGGTGTGCGCGGCAGGTCCTCGTACCAGTGCAGCGTGACGCCCGAGAGCGGGAATTTCGGCGTCGCCGCCGTGTTGATGGAGAAGATCGGCAGGAAGATCACCGGCAGGTAAAGAAACAGCAGATAGAGGACGGCGTAGCTCGACAGCCAGCCGGGCAGGTAACGTCTGATCGCCGTCATCGTGCCAGCCTCTGCAGGGCACGGAAGACCAGCACGGTGGCGCCGGCCATCAGCGAGACGATGATCATGGTGGTGACGGAGAGCGCAGCGCCCAGCGGCCAGTTCGACGCTTTGCCGAATTGCGCCTGGATGGCGTTGGCGATCATGACGCCTTCCTTGCCGCCGACGAGCTTCGGCGTGACATAGTCGCCGACGGTCGGGATCATGACGATCAGCGCGGCCGAGATGACGCCGGGCGCCGACAGCGGCAGGGTGACGCGCAGGAAGGAACGCAGCGGCCCGTCGCCGAGGTCGGTCGCCGCTTCGACCAGGGTCCGGTCGACCTTCTCCAGCGAGACGAAGATCGGAAAGATCGCGAAGGTCGCCCAGGCATGGGTGAGCGAGATGATGACGGCGCTGGAATTGTAGAGCAGCGCCGTCGATGGCTCGTCGATGATGCCGAGGCCCATCAGGCCGGAATTGAGCACGCCGTTGTAGCCGAGGATCACCTTCCACGACATCACGCGCAGCAGATAACTCGTCCAGAACGGGATGGTGATGAGAAACAGCCACAGGCTCTTATGGCGGCCGCCATGGAAGGAAATGAAATAGGCGATCGGGTAGGCAAGCATCACCGTCAGCAGGCTGACCGTCAGCGATATATAAAGCGAGCGCCAGAGCAGGTCGCGGTAGATCGGCTCGGTCATCGCGATCCGGTAGTTCTCCAGCGTGAATGTGTGGTCGATGGTGAGGTAGTTCTGCGTCCAGAAGGAATGGGCAATGACGACCAGGATCGGCAGGACGAGGAGAATAAGGGCGTAGATGAAGGTGGGACTGATCAGGGCAAAGCCCTGGACGGCTTCCGATTGCACAAGGGGGCTTCGTCTCGATCCCGCCATGCGCAACGGGGGCGAGCCTTCTGCGGCAACCGTCATTGCGGCGCTCCGGGCGTGATTTCGGTAGCTGGCTCGGACTGTCCCGCCATGCGGCCTTCCCATTCGTAGCGCCGGCCGCCTGTTCCCGAATTATGCTTGGAGCGTGATCGCTCCGGCTTGCCGGCTTTCTTCATCATGAGCGGATCCGCCGATTGAAATCAAGCGCTATTTCTGCGATATTGATTGAACGGATATTCAAAATGAAATGACGAAAAGCCGAATTTCCATGGTTTTCCGCGTCGTACGATATCCAACGAGTATCGGCAACCTGGCGATGCGAGGCGAAAATGGCGGCTCAGAGCAAGATCAAGGCAAGCGACCTCATCGAACCCGGCGATGACGATGCGGTCGAGCTCGCCAAGCGCCATCTCGTGCAGCCCTGGCCCTATGCCGGCTCGGTCGGCAACGAGGCCCGCGCGCTGATCGGCGAGGGCGACGGCATCTATATCACCGACGGCTCCGGCAAGCGCCTGATCGACGGGCCGGCCGGCATGTGGTGCATCAATGTCGGCCATCGCCGCGAGGAACTGGCCAAGGTCATGTACGATCAGGCGATGGCGCTCTCCTACAACACGCCATGGTATACGATGAACGCGCCCTCGGCCGCGCTTGCGCGGCGCATCGCCGATGCGGCACCCGGCGATCTCAGCCACACCTTCTTCACCACCGGCGGCTCGTCGGCGGTGGAGACGGCGCTGCGCGTCATGCAGTTCTACAACAATGTGGGCGGGCGGCCGGAGAAGAAGCTGATCCTCAGCCGCGGCGGCGCCTATCACGGCTCGACCTATCTGTCGGCCTCGCTCAACGGCCGCCCGCGCGACCGCGACTGGATGGACGGCGCCGACGAGCTGGTGGTGAAGCTGTCCTCGCCCGATCCGTTCCGGCGGCCGAAGGAGATGAGCATCGCCGCCTTCACCGATTTCCTGGTCGATCAGTTCCGCGACACCGTCGCGCGCGTCGGCGCGGGCCGCATCGGCGCCTTTGTCGGCGAACCGGTGCAGGCTTCCGGAGGCGTCATTGTGCCGCCGGACGGGTATCTCAAGCGCATCCGCGAGATCTGCCGCGAAAACGATATCCTCTATGTCTCGGACGAGGTGGTGACCGGCTTCGGACGGCTCGGCCATGTCTTTGCCTCCGGCGATGTGTTCGGCATCGATCCGGACATGATCACCTTCGCGAAGGGCGTCACATCGGGCTATTTCCCGCTCGGCGGCGTCATCATCTCGGAGCGGTTGCTCGAAGAACTGCGCCGCTCCAACCATCCCGACGCGCTGTTCGGCCACGGCCTCACCTACACCAGCCATCCGATCGGCTGCGCTGTCGCGCTGAAGAATCTCGACCTGCTGGAGGAGGGCGTGCTCGCCCACACGCGCGAAATCGCGCCCTATTTCCAGGCACGACTGAAGACGCTGGAAGAGCTGCCGCTGGTCGGCGAGGTGCGTGGCATTGGCCTGATGGCTTGCGTCGAATGCGTCGCCGATCGCGAAAGCAAGGACCCGCTGCAGCTCGACAAGAATGTGGGAAAACGCATCGACGCGCATTGCCACGAGCTTGGCCTTCTGGTGCGGCCGCTGATCAACATGTGCGTGATGTCGCCACCGCTGATCATCAGCCGCGAGCAGGTCGATGCCATGGTGGCGATCCTGCGCGAAGGCATTTCGCGGACCATGGACGACCTGCGGAAGGAAGGGGTCTGGCGGGGGTGATTGGCAACGATGTCGCAAGGCATGGAGATTCTGGCGCAGGGTTGCCAAGGGCGGCTGAGTAAAGATGGCTGCGATCAGGGAGGCGACGATCTGGCGGGTAGCGCGCCACAGCAGCGGGCGCCCGTCGCTCAAGGGGGAGAGACACCCAACTCCTGCGAGAGGGGTTCGGTCACAAGCGCGATGAGGAAGTGGGCAAGGGGAAGATGCCGTAATAGATCCAGGCCTTGCGCAGGTGTTCCGGCAGATGCGTGGCCTCGGGCGCGAGCTTGATGTACTCGCGCACGCTCCAGCGCCGCCCGGCATGCGGGTTGTAGGTGGCGAAGGACCGCGACACGCCGTTGATGAAGGGTTCGTCGAAATAGGTGGCGCCATAGAGGTCCTGCAACGCGGGATGCGCCATGGCGACGTGATAGCCTTCATTGTCGACGTCGCGCACCGACTTCCAGTTGACCGGCGATTTCTGCGTCCAGATGCCCAGGACGGCACCATGTCGGCGACGTTGTAGTGAGCGATCTCGGCCTCGATCGGGTTGAGCAGCTCCGCCACCGAAGGCTGCGGGCCGCCCTTGCGGAAGCGGATGAAGATGAAGCCCATCCAGATTTCGAGGTCGAGTGGCATCAGGCCGAACTCGGTCTTGTCGAGTTCGGGAAAGGAACGCGGACGGGCAGCACCGCGCAGCGTGCCGTCGAGATTGTAGACCCAGCCATGGAATGGGCACACCAGGGCGTTCTTGCAACTGCCCTGGCTGTCGGCGACAACGCGGCTGCCGCGGTGGCGGCACATATTGTTGAAGGCGCGCACGACGCCGTCCTTGCCACGCACGATCAGCGCGCGTTCGCCGATGACGTCCATGGTCAGATAGTCGCCCGGATTCGGCACGTCGGAGACATGGCCGGCGATCTGCCAGTGGTTGCGGAAGACGTATTCCTTCTCGAGCTCGAGAAGGGCGTTGGAATGATAGCTCCACCCCGGCAAACCCCGCCGGTCCCAATCGTTGGGGATCGCCACGTCACGGAGGTGCGGGTTCATCTGCATGTTCTTCTTTTTATTGAATACCCATTCAATAAAAACACATTTTTCGTTGAATGCAATGGCTTGTGGGAATATGGAAATTCCGTGGCGGTGAGTTTGACCTCACCCGAGCCGAAAAAATCCCGGAAAATCCGGGCGTTAATCGAGGAAGCGGAACGGCAATCCAGCGGGCGGATGCCAGCCTCGGAGAAGGCCTGTTTCGACGAGTTAAAGGGCGTGGGGCAGACATCGGCGGCGCGCTCGATTCAGGCGTTGCTGTGTGAGGCTGTTTACAGTCCGGCCGGGCGCGGCAGGCGTATATCTGCGCTGACCGTTTCGATCGCCGGTCGAATGATCGCCTCGGATTGGGATACTGCCGCGTACGGCGCCGGTTTCAATCCTGTTACACAGACAATCGCCGTCGATCATCCGGCTGTTACCTGGTGCGCTTAAGTTCGTTTCATAGCCAAAAGAAAGATAACGAAGGGAACTGCGATGTTTGCGAAAGTTCGTACCGCCGATATCAATCGCCGCCTGCATGGGCCGGCGCGCAATGACCGCCGGCCGAAGCTGGCGTTGCGCCAGCGCGCCAGCGATCATCCGATGGCGATGTTCATGGCGATCGGCGCCTGCGCCTTCGGCTGCATGCTCGCGGCACCTGCTTCAGGCCCGGCTTTCGCCTCGATCAATCCGCCGGCCAATGTCATCGAGGGCGCGCAGACGACGCTCAAGACCGCGCGCCTGCCGGAATCCTCGGTCGACTTTGCCTGCAAGGGCCAGAACTGGGGCGCCGAGAGCCTCGAGTGCCTGCGCGCCATCGCCGAGCAGTCCGGCCAGCACCGGGAACGCGCGGTGCGCATGATCGCCAACGCCGCGCCGCTCACCAACACGCCGAACATTTTTTAAGACCTCCCCTGAGCGCGCCCTCCTGCGCTCCAGTCAGGCTCCCGCCGCTGAAGTCGGTCGGGAGCCTCTTTTTTGGGACCTGTCGATATTCAGGTGAGGCCGGCCTGCGAAGGGCAGCTTCCTGCGCTTCCGGTGCTCACGTACTGAAAGTACGCTCCGCTCCGGCCTTCGCCGGCCGAAGCCCTCACAAGTGTCTCCGCTCTATGAAGGCTACGGCCGGCGTAGGCCGGTTCTCGGAATCCGCCCTTCTCGGCTCGGCCTGAACTAAATCTCAACAGACCCCGCGCAGGCGCCCATGAGGAACTCGGCCGCATGGTTAGCCTGCTCAAATATGGGCGCCGTTGTCGGCTGCGGCTTCGTCGGCGACAATCGCCAGAATGCTGCGGACGTCGAGGGTCGAGAAAGGCTTTTCCAGTATGTGCGGGCGCTGCTGCGGCGGCAGTGCTTCGATTTCCGCCTTGGCGCCGATCAGATCGCCGGTGACCAGCACGAAGCGCTGCGCCAGCGCCGGCTTCTCGGCAAGCAATTCGCGGTAGATGGCAATGCCGCTGATGCCCGGCATGCGCAGATCGGAAAAGACGATGTCCGGCGGCATGTAACCGTTCAACACGTCGGCCGCCGATGTCCAGCTTACCACGACGCGCGACTTCACGCCCATCAGTTCGAGTATGTCGGACAATGAGGCGGCGACATCGGGCTCGTCGTCGATCACCAAGGCATGGCGCAGTCCGCTCGAACGCGCCGGACCTTCGCCTGGAATGGCGCTGCCGCCCGCGATTGCCGGCAATTGCACGACGAAGCGCGCGCCATTCGGCTCCACGTCCTCGAACCAGATGCTGCCGTGGTGGCGCTCGACGATCGATTTCGAGATCGACAGGCCGATGCCAGTGCCGACGCCGACCGGCTTGGTGGTGAAATAGGACTCGAAGATGCGCGCGCGGATCGCCTCGGGAATGCCCGGGCCGTTGTCCTCGACGGAGAAGCCCGGATTGCCGTGCTCATTGCGGAACGTCCGCACCTTGATGCGCCGCTCGCCGGTGACGCCGGCCAGCGCATGCTGGCTGTTGATGAGGAAGTTGGCCGCCACTTGGGTGATATGGTCGGCATCGGCCATGGCAAGCAGCGGCCCGTTGGCAAAGTCGGTGTCGATGATGATGCCGCTGGAGCGCGCCCCATAGGCGGTGACTTCGAGCGCCGAGCGCATCACCTGGTTGAGATCCGTCTCGGCCTGCTCGGTCGGATGCAGCCGCACCATCGACAGGAAGCTCTTGACGATGCGGCCGCATCGCTCGGCGGCGGCGCGCACCTTCTCGGCACGCACCTTGGTTTGCGGGTCGCCGGCGAATTCATGCAGCAGCGTCGACTGCGCCACCACCACCGCCAGCGGATTGTTGAGCTCGTGCGAGACACCGGCGAGCAGCGAGCCCATCGCCGCCATCTTCTCGTTCTGGTGCAGCTTCTCGCGTTGGCGGTTGATCTCCTCCTCGGCCTGCAGCTTTTCGCGCAGGTCGCGGATCGAGCCGAAGATCAGGCGGCGGTCGGCAACGCGCATCTCGGTTGCGGTCAGCTCGATCGGGAAAATCTCGCCTGCGGCGTTCTGCGTGACGGTCTCCAGCCGCTGGCCGACCATCGGCGCGCCGCGGCCGGCCATGTATTCGGCACCAGAGGCATAGCCTTTGCGATAGTATACCGGAACGATGGTATCGAGCAGGTCCTTGCCGAGGATGGCGCTGCGCTGGAAGCCGAACATCTTCTCGGCGGCCGGATTGAACTCGATGATCGAACCCGTCTCGTCGATGACGATGATGGCGTCCAGCGAGGCCTGCAGCATGGTGCGACGGATCACTTCACTGGCATGCGCCTCGGATGGCGAGCGCTCGATGGCATCGCCGATGGCCAAGGCTATGATGTGCAGCGTCGCTTCTTCCTCATCCGTCCATTCGCGCTCGGCGATGCAGTCGTTGATGGCCAACGTGCCCCAAAGGTGGCCATGCGCGAAAACGGAGACGGACAGGAACGACTTGATGTTCTGCTTCTCGAAATCGGCCCGCAGGAAACCCTCGAGGTCGCGCGTGTGGCCGGAGAAAATCTTGCCTTGCCGCTCATCCTCCTGCAACTGCTCCAGCAGCGAGTCCGAGTTGATGATCGACTGCATGATCACCGTGGGCGACGCCAGCTCGCCGCCGAAGTCAGGGTCGATCCAATAGGCGGCGACGGACTGGGCGAAGCCTTCGCCCGGCAATTCACGCAGGCGGAAAAGAATGCCGCGCTGGCAATCCATCTTGCGGCACATTGTTGCCAGTATGTCGTCCATCTCGCGCTGCCAGTCGCCTGCCTCGCGCAGGCGGCGCACGACATGGACAGCCGCCATCGCGGCGCCGCCGGGACGCGAGCCATTCATCTCGGTGCGTGCTGCATCAGCAGTCATGGTCATCCTAGGCCCGGACGTCGGTCGTCCAGAGCGTCCCTCCGTTCCACGGAAACGGCGAACCGCTCTACCGCTCTGTTTTGACGCAATTCCCGACGGAAGGCTACGGCCAAGGTGCCGAGCCTAGCCGTTTCACGCCATTCCCGGAATGCTCCAGTGCGGCTCACCGTTTCACGGAATGGCGAAACGCCCTGCCGCTTTGTTTTGACGCAATTTTGGACGGAAGGCTACGGCCAAGACGCCGAGCCTAACCGCTCGCACTCTAGTTGGCGTCGCCGCTCGGCAGCGAGAAGATATAGCCTTCGCCGCGCACCGTGCGCAGGAATTTCGGATTGGCGGGGTCGGCCTCGATCTTCTTTCGCAACCGCATGATGCGGATGTCGACCGCGCGCGAGGATTCCGGATCCTCGACGAAGCCGATCGCTTCCGAAATCGCCGCTCGCGTCAGAAGCCGGTTGGCGCGGGTGAGGAAAACCTCGAGCACGTCGAACTCGCTCTTGGCCATCTCGACCACCGCCCCATTGGCGGCAGTGACCAGCCTGCCGTCGAAATCGGCCTTGAAGCCGCCGAAATTCATGGAGCGGCGATTGCCGGTCTCGGCCTTCTGCACCTGCGGCTCGGCCGGCTGCGGCACGCGGCGCAGCACGCTGCGTACGCGCGCCAGCACCTCGCGCAATTCGTATGGCTTGACGATGTAATCGTCGGCGCCGAGCTCCAGCCCGACGATGCGGTCGAGCGCAGTGCCTGCGGCGGTGGCGTAGATGATGCCGATCTGCGTTTTCGAGCGCAGCCAGCGGCCGAGCGACAGCCCGTCCTCGCCGGGCATGGCGATGTCGAGGATGGCGAGGTGGAAGGGCTGCGCCTCGAACAGCGCGCGCGCCGCCACGGCATTCTCGGCCGTCGCGACGTCAAAGCCGCTGGCGCCGAGATACTCGGCCACGGCCTCCCTCAGATCCGGTTCGTCCTCGACGACGATGATGCTTGCCTTCACAACGCGCTCGCTCCCGCTTTCAGCGGAAAGTAGATTGGGTATAAACATGATGTCCAGCACTCATCTCGAGTTGTCTGTGGCGGGGTGGAGAAAATGGCCGCACGATCCGTCATTGCGCTTGTGTCCGTCGCCGAGGTGGTGGCCAAAGATCTCGCCGACCATCTCGATCGGCGCGGGCACGACGTGCGCCAGGCGCGTCAACCTTGGGAGGCCGAGACGCTGCTTTCGGCCGGCGGCATCGATATCGTGGTGGTGGGCGACGAGGTCACCCAGGCCGAGGGCCGCGAACTGCTCAGGCGTTACAGCAGCCAGGGCGGGGGTGGCGAGGATGGCCCCGATTTCATCCTGATCTGCCGGCCGCGCGACCTCGTCGACAAGGTGCTGGCGCTTGAGCTGGGTGCTGCCGACGTCATCGAAAGTCCGCTCAACGTGCGCGAGCTTGCGGCGCGCATCGGCGGCCTGCTGATGAGACGCGGCAGGGCCGCCGGCGAACTGATCGTGCTGGAGAACGCCACCGTCGATCTGCGGTCGGCCATGGTGATGCATCGCTCGGGCGCGGAGGAGCAGCTTTCCCCCGGGCAGGTGGCGCTGCTCAAGCTGTTCCTGGCCAGCCCGCGCAAGGTGCTGACGCGCGACGATATCATTGCCGCGGCACCGGCCGAGAATGCCGACGCTTTCGACCGGTCGATCGATTCGCGCATCGTGCGGCTGCGCCGCAAGCTCGACACCGAGACCATCACCACCATCCGCGGCGCCGGCTATCGTTTCGATCCGCCGCTCTCGCGCAATGAGTGAGTTCAGATCGGCGAGGCTATCGAGCATCGGATTTCCCAAAGCGGTGGTCATTCTGGGTCCGGTGCGTGACGCTCAGCGCACCACGATGACCGAGGGTCCGGATGGAACGTTCGCGCTGACGGTTATCTCGGCCGGGGCACGCTCCTTCAGCAGCACCGTCGCCAGCGCGGCGAAGCCGAGCAGGCCCTGCGCGTAAAGGAGCGCGGACAGCACCGAGGCGGCAAGTTTCGTCTTCATGTCCCTATCCCCAATCTCGATATCGTCGGTGCTTCAGGAAACTCCCGAAGCGCCCGCGCCGCTGACGGAGCCCCCCGCTGCGGCGCGGGCCTTCGGTCCTCTCGGCAGCAAGTAGCCGGAGGGGCCGCGCGTCCTCATCAGCCGACGGCCGACCCGCCAGAGGGCCTTCAGCCGGTGGACGCGCAGGCTGGAAACAATCCAGACCGTGGCGATGAACAGAGCCATGTGCAGCGTCGAAACCTCGCCGGAACTCATCGCCGCCAGCGTCGTCGCCGGGTTGCCGGCCACCGAGCCGGCACCGCCGAGTACGATGGCCGCGACGCTGATCCTGACAAGCCAGGAGCGGAGTTTCGATTTCCTGCCCATTTTCGTTTGCAGATGTCTGTTCCCGTTGCGTCAAATCTGCCGCGGGCCTGTATCCGGATCATGCCGCCGCAGATGCATTTTGTTGCAGATCGGTTTCGAAAGTGGGTCCTAGTCTTTCATATACATATGAAATGAACTTTCGTTTCTGGCCGAAGCCGATTGTGCGAGGCCTGACCGCCACCTCTCGCAAAGGTCCGCAGTACTGCTCAACCGGCCTCAATTTGCAGAAACGAATTCGAAACAGAACGAGTATTAAGCGAAATAGGTCTGAAACGGACGAGCACGATAAGGCCCCATGGAAATTGAAGCCGGACACAACGGCAAAAAACAGAGGGATCGTCATGCACACCGCCATTTCGGCCAAGCTTATCCATATCACCGCCGCCGCGCTCACCGGCGCGGCGCTTCTGTTCGGCGCCGGCAATGCCGCCCACGCCAACCAGCTCGTCGCCAAGGTTTCGCTGTCGCAGCAGATCATGGAAGTCACGGTCGATGGCCGCCCGACCTACATCTGGAAGGTGTCGACCGGAAGCAGAGGGCACATCACGCCGACTGGCTCGTTCAAGCCGACCCGCTTGCACGAGATGTGGTATTCGAAAAAGTACGACAACGCGCCGATGCCGCATTCGGTCTTCTTCAGCGGCGGCTATGCCGTCCACGCCACCTATGCGATCAGCCATCTCGGCCGTCCCGCTTCGCATGGCTGCGTGCGGCTGCATCCCGATGCGGCGGCCGATTTCTATCAGTTGGTCGAAGTCTTCGGCCCCGGCAACACCAGCATCGTCATTGTCAAGTAACGCCCTGGCCAAGTAACCGGCTAGGTAAGAGTAGCAGGCAGGTTGCCGCCTTCCACCGATCGAGAAGCTGTGAGGCAGCCGCCAAAAAAAGAGGCCGGAATTTTCCGGCCTCTTTTGTTTTTCGCTTCGGTTGCCGTCTCAGCTCGGCAGCGCCGGCATCAGATTCGGATCGGGCTTCTCGGCGAGATGCGGCAGGTCCTTGCTGGCGATGAAGGTGTAGAACATCGGCACGACGAAGAGCGTGAACATGGTGCCGACCAGGATGCCGGTGAAGATGACCAGGCCCATCGAATAGCGCGCGGCTGCACCCGCGCCGCTGGAGACGATCAGCGGCACGACGCCGAGCGCCATGGCCGCCGTGGTCATCAGGATCGGCCGCAGGCGCACCTTGGCCGAAGCGATGATGGCGTCGCGGCGCCGCATGCCATGGATTTCACGCTGCTGGTTGGCAAATTCCACCAGCAGAATGCCGTGCTTGGTGATCAGGCCGATCAGCGTGATCAGTCCGACCTGGGTGTAGATGTTGAGCGTCCCCAGGCCGATGTTGAGCGGCACGATCGCGCCGAAGATCGACAGCGGCACCGCCATCATGATGATCAGCGGGTCGCGGAAGCTCTCGAACTGGGCCGCCAGCACCAGGTAGATGACGATCACGGCCGCCGCGAAGGCGATCAGGATGGTGTTGCCCTGTTCCTTCTCCTGCCGCGACTGGCCCGAATAGTCGATGAAGAAGGTATCGGGCAGCGTCTCCCTGGCGAGATCCTCGAGCACCTTCAGGCCGTCGCCGGTGGTCACGCCGGGCAGAGGCAAGGCCGAGATCGTCGAGGAGTTCAGCTGATTGAACTGCTCGATGGCGGCCGGCGAGGCATTGGTCGAAATCTTCACGACCGCCGATAGCGGCACCATCTTGCCGTCGACGCTGCGCACGAAATATTCGCCGAGCTTGTCGGGATTGTCGCGGAATTCCTGCGGCACCTGCGGGATGATGTCGTAGCTGTTGGAGTCGCGGTCGAACTGCGCCACTTCGGAGCCGCCGACAAGCAGCGTCAGCGTATTGCCGACATCGGCGATCGGCAGGTTCAATGCTGCCGCGCGTTCGCGGTCGATCGTGACGGTCACCTGGGGCGCATCGTAAGACATCGAGTTCTGCACGACGATGAAGCGGCCGGAGGCCTGCGCCTTGTTCTTGATCTTCTCCGCCTGCTCGAAGACCTCCGAGGGAGCTCCGGTGGAGCGCACCACCATGGAAATCGGCAGGCCGCCGCCGGAGCCGGGCAGTGTCGGCGGCGCGAAGACGAAGGCTTCGACGCCGGCCACCTTGGCGAGGCGGCCCTGGATGTCGGCTTGCAGCTCCTTCGAACTGCGCTTGCGCTCCGCCCAATCCTTGAAGGCGAAGCCGACGAAGGCGCCGTTGGTCGCGCCGCCGAAGGCGACGGCGGAGAATTGCGCTCTGGTCTCCGGAATATCCCTTACCAGGCCGAGCATCTGGTTGACGTAGGCCTCGGTGTAGTCCGATGTCGCGTAGCGCGGCGCGGTGACGATCGAGAGCAGGAAGCCCTGATCCTCTTCCGGCGCGAGCTCGGTCGAGGTCTTGGTGAACATGAAGCCGGTGAGGGCGACGAGGGCGATGACGATGATCAGCGTCACCGGGCGGTTCCTGAGCGAAGCGGTGACCGCCCGTTCGTAGACGCGCTCGACGCGGCCGAAGGTTCCGTCGACGATCCGCTGGAAGCGACCGTGCTGGCCCGCCTTCAGCAGGCGAGCGGACATCATCGGCGTGATGGTCATGGCGATCACGCCCGACAGCACCACGGAGCCGGCCAGCGTCACCGCGAATTCGCGGAACAGCGCGCCGGTCAGACCGCCGGTGAAGGCAAGCGGGGCGAACACGGCGGCCAGCGTAATGGTCATCGCCACGATGGCCGTCGCGATCTCGCGCATGCCGTTGAAGGCCGCCTGCATCGGCGACATGTGATCTTCCTCCATGTGGCGGTGGATGTTCTCCACCACGACGATCGCGTCGTCGACGACAAGGCCGATCGCCAGCACCATGGCCAGCAGCGACAGAAGATTGATCGAATAACCGACGGTGAACAGGATGAAGCAGACGCCGATCAGCGACAGCGGGATGGTCACGATCGGCATCATCACCGAGCGGAACGAGCCGAGGAACAGGAGGATGACCACGATGACGATGGCGACGGCCTCGCCGATGGTCTTGAACACTTCCTCGATCGAGGCGCTGATCTGGCCCGTCGCGTCGTAAACGACCTCGATCGTCATGCCTTTTGGCAGCGTCTCCTGGATCTGCGGCACGAGCTTGGTGACCGCGGCGGCGGTCGTCAGCGGGTTGGCCGCAGGCGTCGGGAAGATGGCCAGGAAGGTTCCCGGCTTGCCGTTGAAGCTCACCCTGGTGTCGGTGTTTTTCGCACCGAGCTCGACACGCGCGACATCGCGCAGGCGCACCACCTGGCCATCCGTCGAGCGTATCGGGAGCTGGGAGAAGGCCTCGGGCGTCTGCAGGGTCGAATGCACGGTGATCGAGGAGACCACATATTCGTTCTGGGTGTTGCCGGGCGCCGACAGGAAGTTCGAGTTATTGATCGCGGTCAGCACGTCCACGGCGGTGGCGCCGCGGGCGGCGAGCCGGATCGGGTCGATCCAGATGCGCATGGAATATTCCTGGGCGCCGAAGATCTGGACGTCGGCGACACCTTCCACGGTCGAAATGCGAGGTCGGATGACACGCTCGATATATTCGGTGAGCTGCTCCTTCGTCATGTTCGGGTTCTGCATCGAGATGTACATCATCGCGAACTGCTGGCCGGTGCCCTTGACGATGACCGGATCCTTGGAGGCGTCCGGCAAGGTGCCGCGCACGCCCTGGACCTTGGACAACACCTCGGCGAGCGCGACGTCCGGATTGGAGCCGAGCTTCATCTGCACCGTGACCGTGCTCGAGGACGGACGGCTGGACGAGGTCACGTAGTCGATGTTTTCGGTCGAGGCGACGGCGCGCGCGATCGGGGCCGATATGAAGCCCTGGATCAGGTCGGCGCTGGCGCCCGGATAGGCCGTTGTGATGGTGATCGCCGTCTCGTCAACCTTCGGATACTGGCGGATCGACAGGCCGAAAATGCCCTGGAAGCCCAGAAGCAGGATCATGCAGGCCAGCACCGTCGAGAGCACCGGCCGACGGATGAAGAGGTCGGAAAAGCTCATTGCTGAACCTGCTTGTTCGCCGATTTGCTGGGATCGAGGGTGTTGTCGACGGCAACCGACATGCCGTTGAAGAGACGATTCTGGCCGGCCGTGACGACCTGGTCGCCATCCTTGAGACCCTCGACGATCTCAACCATGCCGTTGTTGCGGCGGCCGAGCTTCACGAAGACCTGGGAGATGGTGAGCGCCGGCTGCTGCGCGGCCTCGGCCGGCTTGGCGGCGTCGCCGCCCGCTTTGTCGGCCGGCTTCGCGTCAGCCGGTTTTGCCGTGGTGTCGGCGGGAGGCTTGGAGGCGTCCGCCTGCGGCTTGGCGGCATCGCCGGACGCCTTGTCGGCGCCGGCTTTTTGCTCATCCGGCTTTGCCTGCGGGGCAGCAGCACCCCCGGCGGGCTTTGCCGGCTCGACCACGAAGACATAATCGCCATAGAGGCTGGTCGTCACCGCCGTCTGCGGCACGGAGATGACATTGTTTTCCTGCGGCAGCTCGACGCGGATCTGGACGAACTGGCCAGGCGTCAGCTTGCCTTCCGGATTGGCGACCTCGCCGCGAATCGAAACCAGCCGGCTTGCCGGGTCGATCTTGGGGTCGATGCCGCGAATGGAGCCGGCAAAGGACATGTCGGCGAGATTGGTGCCGAGCTTGACGGTCTGGCCGATCTTGAGCAACGGCAGCTGCTGTTCGGGTACCGTGAAGTCGACCCGCATCGTGTCCAAATCCTGGATCGTCACCACCGCGTTGCCTGGCGCCAGGTACTGGCCGATATCGATCTTCGGGATGCCGACCGTGCCGCCGAAGGGCGCGGACAATTGCTTCTGGTCGAGCACTGCCTGCAGCTTGTTGACCTGCGCGGCCGAGGCGTCCGCCGCAGCGCGGGCGGCATCGAGCGTCGCGTCCGTGCCGACGCCGCGCCGCTGCAATTCGATCGCGCGGGTCAGCGCCGCCTGGTCCGACGCGGCCTGCGCCTTCTGCGCCACCAGATCGGCTTTCTCGACGGCATCGTCGAGCTGCACCAACACCGCGTCGGCGGCAACCTTCTGGTTGGCGTGGAAAAGGATGTCCTTGACGATGCCGCTGGTCTCGAGGGTGAGATCGACGCCGCGTACGGCGTTGACGGTGCCGATGGCCTCGACGCCGGGCGTCCATTCCGAAGGCTTGACGGTCACTGTCGAGACCGTCGCGGCCGGCGGCTTCATGGTGGCGAAATACTGCTTGATGCCGGCGTCGCGCATGAAGTTGAAACCAACGATGCCGACGCACACCAAGGCAAGCAGCAGCAAGAATCCGGCGATGATTAAAAAGCGCTTCACGGTGGTCCCCTGAGCCGGCAACCGGCAAATCAATCGATGCCGGGGCACATATCGACGATAAGTCCCGATTTCAAATCGGCGCGCTTTACTGTACCGGCTGGACGGTCTTGTCAATTCCGCCTAAGCTAATGTACGGGGAGGCGCGATGAAAGTACCCAGGGCGAACTCGCGCGAAAAGATACTTGCCGCCGCTGCCGACGTGGCGCGCGAGGCTGGTCCGGGAAGCCTGTCTCTCGAGGCGGTCGCCAGCCGCGCCGGCGTGTCGAAAGGCGGCCTGCTCTACAATTTTCCGACCAAAGCCAAGCTGATGCAGGGGCTGGTCGAAAGCTATCTCAGCGACTTCCAGAAGGCGCTGGAAGCACGCGCCACCGAGGCCGGCCACGAAAGCGTGCTCTCGGCCTATATCAAGCTGTCGGCCGACGATTGCGAGCGGCCGAAACCCTCGGCGTCCTGGATGTTCTCGGCGATCGCGGAGGATCCCGATTTCCTGACGCCGATAAAGGCCTTCAAGCGCCAGCTATTCGAACGGCTGAAGGGGGAGACGGACGACCTCGGCTCGCTGCTGGTCTGCTTTCTCGCCATCGAGGGGATGCGCAGCATGAATCTGTTTGATTCAGACGTGCTCTCAGAAGACGAGCGCAAGCTTTTGGTGTCCTCGCTCCTGAAGATAGCTGGATAGGTCGCCAACGGTCGGTAGTGACCAAACGGTTTGGTGGTGACCAAACGGTTTGGTGGTGACCAAACGGTTTGGTGGTGACCAAACGGTTAAGAGCGTCACACCAGCTTCATCCTAGGGACATAGCGTCCTCCCCGGTTCTTTGCTGCAATGCAAAAGGAGTGGGACGATGGTGGACGTAGTTTCCAGTGAGGCGGGGATCCCGAGACCGGACCATCCCCTGGAACAATCGGGCGGGGCCAAATGGTTCCTGCCGGCTTTCGGCGTGCTGGTGCTCGTCGGCATCATCTATGTCGGCTATGCGCTCAGCCAGGATCTGGCCATCGCCAAGACGGTTCCCTGGATCCTGCTCGGCATCGCGCTTCTGATTGCACTGGGCTTCGAGTTCGTCAACGGATTCCACGACACCGCCAACGCGGTCGCCACCGTCATCTATACGCGGTCGCTGCCGGCCGAATTCGCGGTCATGTGGTCCGGCGTCTTCAACTTCCTCGGTGTCTTGACCTCGAGCGGCGCGGTGGCGTTCGGCATCCTGTCGCTGCTGCCGGTCGAGCTCATCCTGCAGGTCGGCTCGTCGTCGGGCTTCGCCATGGTGTTCGCCCTTCTGGTTGCCGCCATCCTGTGGAACCTGGGCACCTGGTTCCTCGGCCTGCCGGCCTCGAGCTCGCACACGATGGTCGGCTCGATCATCGGCGTCGGCCTCGCCAACCAGTTCATGGCTCCGGCCGGAAGCGCCACCAGCGGCGTCGACTGGGGCCAGGCGACCAATGTCGGCACCACTTTGCTGGTCTCGCCGATCGTCGGCTTCTTCGCCGCCGCGGCGCTGCTCTATGCCATGAAGCTCCTGGTGCGCAACCCGGCGCTCTACGAGGCGCCGAAGGGCAACACGCCGCCGCCATGGTGGATCCGCGCGCTGCTGATCTTCACCTGCACCGGCGTCAGCTTCGCGCATGGCTCGAATGACGGCCAGAAGGGCATGGGCCTGATCATGCTGATCCTGATCGGCGTGGTACCGACGGCTTACGCGCTCAACCGCACGCCCGATATCAACTATCTCGACGCCTACAAGTCGGCATCGGTCGCCGTCGAGCAGGCGCTGGGCAAATATGTCAAGCCGGCCGTTACGGTCGCCGATGCCAATGCTGCCAAGGCTGCCGTGCAGGAGGCCGTGCGCAGCAAGACCTGGAACGATCAGACCACGGTCGCGCTGCAGACCTATATCCACAACACCACCGCCGGGCTGCAGCCTTACGCCTCGGTCGACAACGTACCGACCGATCTGGTCAGCAACGCGCGCAACGACATCTACCTGATCGGCGAAGCGCTGAAACTGATCGACAAGAAGAAGCTGCTGCCGATGCAGGACGCCGATCTCAAGGCGGTGACCGATTATCACAAGGCCGTCGACAATGCGACGAAGTTCATTCCGCTCTGGGTGAAGATCGCCGTGGCGCTGGCGCTCGGCCTTGGCACTATGGTCGGATGGAAGCGCATCGTCGTCACGGTCGGCGAGAAGATCGGCAAGAGCCACCTGACCTATGGCCAGGGCGCCGCCGCCGAGCTGATCGCGATGATCACCATCGGCATGGCCGACCGTCTCGGCCTGCCGGTGTCGACCACACATGTGCTGTCGTCCGGCGTCGCCGGCACCATGGCGGCCAACGGTTCGGGCCTGCAGTGGTCGACCGTGCGCAACCTTCTGCTGGCCTGGGTGCTCACGCTGCCCTGCTCGATCGCGCTGGCCTTCGTGCTGTTCGTGATCTTCCGCCACGTATTCTGAGCGGGAAGGCCTCAGGGAAACGGCGCGGCTGGCGGCGCCGTTTCTTTCCATCGCGGTGCAACCTCCGCCCTGCTGCGGCGGCGCAGCTGGCGCAGCGACAAAACATGCAGCAGGATTGAGCTTGGCACCACGAAACCAGGGGTCAGCACACCCGGATAATCGCCAGCGCCGATGCTCAGCACATCCGGAACGATCAACTGCCACGGGCCGGGCGAGGTGATTATGCCCATGGTAATCGCGACAGCGAAATCGGCAAGGCCGAGGATATTCCAGAGAGTCGCTGCCCTCCGCCCCCCGGCTGTGCCGGTCGCCACCGCGATTGCCGCCGGCAACGCGAACAGCCCTGTCAGCACGTCGCCGACGCCTGCCGGCACCGCGAATACGCCGGGCAGCGCACCATGCAGCCACGCCGCGAGCGCCCAACTGCCGAATACGCGGTAGAGCTGAACCGCGACGAGCCAGCTCGCCGGCATTGCATCGAGCACCTGCCCGACCCGCCTGGAGAACAGCAACAGCGGCGCACCGATGATCACCGGCAGGAAGATAGCCGATGGCAACGCCGGTAAAGCCGTGGCGTCCGGATGGAAGATGCCATCGATCGCGGCGCTCCAAGCGACGGCGAACCACAGCGTATCCGGGATCATGATCGCCAACCAAGTCGCGCGACGTTGACCCAGTGTCAGGCTCGTATGTTCGAGGCCGAGCCACAATCCCAGGGCGATGAGCCCATGGGCCGCGAGCTGGTGGAACGTGGTCGGAACGCCGCTCTCCGGGATCGCCGGCCAACGATAGATCAAGAGTAGCCACAGCGTTGTGAGCGGTACAAACCACAGCAGGCCTCGCCAGGCGTCACGCAATGGAACGACGGCAGAGGAAACAGCTTTGGCTGTCATCGGCGGTACTCCATTGAGCCCAGCGCATTTTGCTGACACCCAGATGTAAGCCCGCTCTCCGCGAGTGGCTATCCGCGACAATGTTGATGGGCTATGAAGCAGAGCTTCACAGTTTACGGGGCCTCCCAGGCGAGCGACCGTTGTGACTTTTTTCCCCAGATTGCTCCGCTTGTGGCGGATGCAAATATCAGGTCGGGTCTTCGCGATGCAGGTCGTGGATGGTCACGCCGTCGGCGTTGTCGGGCAGCATCAGCCACTTCTTGTGACGCAGCGTGCGCTCGGTGTCTTCCAGGCCCATTTCCCAGTGCTCGCGCATCGAGGTGCCGGAGAACTCGTAGTCCTTCGCGTGGCCTTCATAGCCTTTGTGCTGATAGATCAGGTGGACGATGTTGACCACGCCTGCGTCGGAATAGTCGGCTATCAATTCCTTCTCGCCATCCTTGAACTGGTCCGGCGGCACGCGCTTCAGCGCGTCGAGCAGCTTCATCTTGAGCGCATGGATGCGCTGGAAGTTGTCGGTGTTCTGGCGCGTGCGGCTGGAATACATGATGTCCTTGTGGCGCGACAGGACGTCGGCCAAGCCGCGCGGCAGCACGCCGCGGGCGCTGAACAGATCGACCTGGAACACCAGCGAGGAGCGGTCCTCCTCCTGGTCGAGCAGATATTGCAGCGGCGTATTGGAAACGATGCCGCCGTCCCAGTAATACTCGCCTTCGATGCGGATCGAGGGGAAGGCCGGCGGCAGCGCGCCGCTCGCCATGATGTGCTCCGGCCCGATGCGCACCTTGTCGGTGTCGAAATAGACGAAATTGCCGGTCCTGACATTGACCGCGCCGACGCTCAGCCGCTTCTTGCCGTCGTTCAGCACGTCGAAGTCGATCAGGCTTTCCAGCGTGTCCTTGAGCTCGGCGGTGTCGTAGAAGCTTGTGGCGCCTTCCGCTCCCGCCAGCTGGAACCAGGGGTTGGGATTGCGCGGCTTGAAGAAGCCGGGCTGGCCCATGGTCATGGTCATCAATGACGAGGTCTGGTTGCGGATGTCGCGATAGATGTCGCCTTCCGGCGTATAGGCCCAGATCTTACGGCCCGAGATCGTCTGCCAGAACTGCTCCAGCCGCTGCAGGCGGCGGCTCGGCTCGTTGCCGGCGATGATCGAGGCATTGATGGCGCCGATCGAGACGCCGGACAGCCAGGTCGGCTCGCAGCCGGCGTCGGCAAGCGCCTGATAGACCCCCGCCTGGTAGGCGCCGAGTGCGCCGCCGCCCTGGAAGACCAGGGCGATGCGGTCATATTGCGCCGTGATTTCCGCGATGGTGGCGGCGGCCGCCTTGTTGTGGGTACGCTCAAGCACCGGCTTTCTCCAGCTCCTTCGCGCCGGCAGCCGATCGGCCGTGGTCGGCGAGATAATCATGCACGACTTCGCCAAGACCGAGCGTCAGGTCGGCGGTGAAGTGAACGGCCGAGACGATGTCGAGTACAGGCAGCTTGGCGACATCGGCCATGACATGCGGGCGAAGGTCGAGCGCGGCGGGCGCCGTCCATGCTTCCTTCAGCGTGATGTCGGTGAGGTAGTAGCGGACCAGCTCGCAAACGCGCGGGCTGCCGTCGACATGCGGGATGATCTTGATGAGAAAATTGGGCGCGGCGAGCGAGGCGAGCACCTGGTCGTGGTCGGCTTCGCGGTGCTTGTAGCCCATGGTGCCTGTGGCGCACAGAACGCTGCCATAGTGCAGCGTGCCGACCACCACCTCGCCCTCATGCACGATCTTGGGGTTGGCGAGCTTTTTTGGAAAACCCCAGAGCTCGCGGCCGCCGGCAATCGGCGCGTCGTCGTCGAGATACATTGAATGCACGTAGCCGCCATGCTGGCCCTTGTAGCGCACCGGGATGACCTGGCCGGTCTCGGTGTAGTCGCCGAAGCCCGTCGAATCCGGCATGCGGATGAACTCGTATTTCACCAGCGGCTCGTCTATCTCGAGCGGCGCCGGCACGACCGCCTCAAGGGCTTCGCGCGTCGTGCGATAGGTGATGATGATGTATTCGCGGTCGAAGAAACGATAAGGGCCGGGTGGGAAGGACGGACTGGTGAGCGGCATCGCATAGGCGCGCTTCACGACGTCGGCGATTTCCATGGCTGGTGCCCCAGTAAGGTTTGAAAAGACCCCGCGCGAATGCGCTGGCAAGTATGTTGCACGGCAGCATGACAGTGCCGTGTCAGCGCCAAGACGGGGGCTTCCCGGAGCCGGCAAATGCCGTCGTGGAGCTGTAATAGCGCGGACATATGGGTGTGGCATTGTGATGCTGCGGCGCACAAATGATGTGCCTTCCCGGTTGTCTGCCTTCATACTCTTCCCTCCTGTCCTCCTGTCGCGAGATCTCCCATGGGTTCCCTGTCTTCGAAGAATGCGCTCGTCACCGGCTCGACCAGCGGCATCGGCCTTGCAATCGCCCGTGCCTTCGCCGCGGAGGGCGCCAACGTCACCATCAATGGCCTGGGCGACGCCGCGGCGATCGAGAAGGAGCGGGCCGGCATCGAAAAGGATTTCGGCGTCAAGTGCCGCTATTCGGGCGCCAACATGATGGATGGTGCTGCCGTCACCGCCATGATCCACGAGGCCGAGGAGGCGTTCGGCAGCCTCGACATCCTGGTCAACAATGCCGGCATCCAGCATGTCGCGCCGATCGAGGAGTTTCCCGACGACAAATGGGAAGCCATCATCCGCATCAACCTTCTGGCCGCCTTCTACGCCATCAAGGCGGCGGTGCCCGGCATGAAGAGCCGCAAATGGGGCCGCATCATCAACACGGCTTCGGCGCATGCGCTGGTCGCCTCGCCGTTCAAGTCGGCCTATGTCTCGGCCAAGCATGGCATTGCCGGCCTGACCAAGACGGTGGCGCTGGAAGTCGCGCAGAACGGCATCACCGTCAACGCGATTGCGCCCGGCTATGTCTGGACGCCGCTGGTCGAAAAGCAGATCCCCGACACGATGAAGGCGCGCGGCATGAGCGAGGAGCAGGTCAAGCACGACGTGCTTCTGGCCGCGCAGCCGACCAAGGAATTCGTCACCGTCGAGGAGCTTGCCGCACTTGCGCTGTTCCTGTGCACCGACGCGGCCAAGCAGATCACCGGCACGACCCTGCCGATGGATGGCGGCTGGACGGCGCAGTAAGGCCACCGGCCGCTTCAGGTAAAGCGCGGGGCGGAGCTTCCCCTCCTGGCAATTTGAATTCTTGACAATCGCAGGGGACCGTTCCAGCATTCCCGCAAGGGGTTCCCCGCGACGACCCCGTGAGGCGTCAGCCCAACGATCGCGTCCAGACTCTCTCTGTTCAGGAGGTGGACGCCATGCCGTCAACAACTGCAATTACCGTTCCGCAGCTTGCCCGTCTCATCGGGTTGCCCGACGCGCCTTGTCTGGTCGATGTGCGCACCGACGAGGATTATGAAGCCGACCCGCGCCTGCTGCCGGCATCATGCCGGCGCGATTTCAGGACTGTCTCAAGCTGGGCGTCGGAATTTTCTGGACACAAAGCCGTTGTGATCTGCCAGAGGGGGCAGAAGCTGTCGCAAGGCGTTGCCGCATGGCTGCGTCATGAAGGCATTCCGGCGGAGTCGCTCGAAGGCGGCTTCGAGGCCTGGGTCGCCGCCAAGGCGCCCTTGGTCAGCGCCGGCGCGATCCCGCCCCGCGACGAGAAGGGCCGCACCGTATGGGTCACGCGTTCCCGACCGAAGGTCGACCGCATTGCCTGCCCCTGGCTGATCCGCCGCTTCGTCGATCCCGATGCGGTTCTCCTGTTCGTCGACCCTGCCGAGGTGCCTCTGGTGGCCGATCGCTTCGCAGCGGTTCCCTTCGACATCGAAGGCGTGTTCTGGAGCCATCGTGGCGATCGCTGCACCTTCGATACGATGATCGAGGAATTCGGCCTGCGCAGCGAGGCGCTGGATCGCCTGGCGCTGATCGTGCGCGCCGCCGATACGGCGCGCCTCGACCTCGTGCCGCAGGCCGCCGGGTTCCTCGCCGCCTCGCTCGGCCTGTCGCGCATGTTCCGCGACGACCTCGAGCAGCTCGAAGCCGGTATGCTCTTCTACGACGCCTTCTTCCGCTGGTGCCGCGACGCCACCGACGAGACGCATAACTGGCCGGTCGGAGGGAAGGCACAATGACCATGTTTGCCAAGGACGGTGCCGCGCGGCCGGTCGAGGTCCCGGCCGCGCCGAGCTTCCGCGAAGCGACGCGGCTCTGGACAAAGATCGGCCTGCTTTCCTTCGGCGGGCCGGCCGGGCAGATCGCGCTGATGTACAAGGAACTGGTCGAGGAGCGCCGCTGGATCGGCGAGGAGCGGTTCCTGCACGCGCTCAACTACTGCATGCTCCTGCCGGGCCCGGAGGCGCAGCAGCTTGCCATCTATATCGGCTGGCTGCTGCACCGGACGGCAGGGGGTCTCGTCGCGGGCACATTGTTCGTGCTGCCGGGCGCGCTGGTCATGCTGGGCCTGAGCAGCTTCTACATGCTCTACAACGACGTCCCGGTCGTCGAGGCGCTGTTCTTCGGCGTCAAAGCAGCAGTGCTCGCCGTCGTCGTCGAGGCGGTGATCCGCATCGGCAAGCGGGCGCTGAAGAACCGGGCCATGATCGTGATCGCGGTGGCGGCCTTCCTGGCCATCTATGCAGGCAAGCTGCCGTTCCCCCTGATCGTACTCGCGGCAGCCTTTATCGGCTGGATCGGAAATCGCTTCGCGCCGGGGCTGTTTTCGGGCTCGGCGCACGGCAACGGCAGCGCCGCTGCCGACATAAGCGGCGTGGTCGACCTGATGTTCGAGCGCGGCGAGCTCGGCCACACCATGCCGACGAGATGGCATGCGGTCCGCACCACTGCCATCTGGCTTCCGGTCTGGCTCGGGCCGGTGGCGCTGATCGCCGCGCTGGCGGGGCCGACCAGCGTGTGGGCGCAGTTAGGCGGCTTTTTCAGCCTGATGGCCGTCGTTACCTTCGGCGGCGCCTATGCTGTGCTCGCCTATGTCGCGCAGGCGGCGGTGACCTCTTTCGGCTGGCTATCGGCGGGCCAAATGGTCGACGGGCTGGGGCTGGCCGAAACCACGCCCGGGCCGCTGATCCTGGTGCTGCAATTCGTCGGCTTCGCCGCCGCCTATCGCCATGCCGGCGCGATCAGTCCTTTGCTTGCCGGATCGCTCGGGTCGGCGCTGACGCTCTGGGTCACCTTCGTCCCCTGTTTCTTCTGGATATTTTTGGGCGCGCCCTACATCGAGCAGCTCAGGCAGAACAAGGCGCTGGCAGCGGCGCTGGGCGCGATCACAGCGGCAGTCGTCGGCGTGATCATGAACCTTGCATTGTGGTTCGCGCTGCATGTCGTCTTCGGCAAGGTCGCAAGCGTCGGCTGGGGTGTGGAGGTGCCGGTTCTGTCCTCGCTCGACTGGCGCGCCGCGCTGCTGTCGGCGGCGGCGATGGTCGCCATGTTCAGGCTGAAGGCCGGCATGCTGCCGACGCTGGCGGGATCGGCGCTGGCGGGGCTTGCGCTGCTGGCGTTATAGGCCGCACGCCTTGCGATCACGTTAGCGTGAACGAAAAAGCCGACCGGCCGGGAATAAACGGCCCGGTCCGCCGGTCTCCAAGGCATGCGCCCTTGTGCGCGACAGCAGGAGACCGTCATGAAGCGGCGAGAAGACCAATACGCACGCGCTGAAGAGGGCGAAGGCGTCAGCCGCCGTCGTCGCTTGGAGTGTTGCAGTTGGGCGCATCTGTTCTGGGCGATACCGTCCCGCCGCCGGCCCTGATCCGTGCCGATCGCAACCATCGAGATCCACGACCGTGACGGCGAGCATCTCATTGCAGCCAGCGATGCGCCGTCCTCTTCCGAGGCGCGCCTTGCTTCCGAGGCACTTGACTCTGGTGACACCAATGCCTTCTCCTCCCTCGAAGCAGGCGCCATCGCCTGCGGTCGCGATCTTCGTCCGCACGAGCAGGGAAAGATCGTCGCCTCCCGCCGAGGGCGGCAGACCCATGGCGGGAGCGCCCGGCGGCGGAACGGTGTTGAGTGAAAAGATGCTGGCCGCGCGTTTTGCCGAAGTGGTGCTGCCGCATCTTGGCGATGCGCTGTCGCTTGCCCGCTGGCTGACCGGCAATCAAGCCGATGCCGAGGATGTCGTGCAGGAGGCCTGTCTCAAGGCGCATGCGGGCATTGCCGGCTTTGCCGGCGGCAATGCCCGCGCCTGGCTGCTCACCATCGTGCGCAACGCCTCCTATACATGGATGGCGAAGAACCGCCCGCGCAGCGTGATCGCCGTCGGCGACCTCGCCGATCTCGACGATGTGTCGCCGCCGCCCGACCCTAATGCCGACAGCCCGGAGGCGGCGCTGATCGGTAAGGCGAATTCGGCGGCGGTGGAAGCGGCGATCGCCAGGCTGCCGCAAGCCTTCCGCGAAACGCTGGTGCTGCGCGACATAAACGGTCTCAGCTACCGCGAGATCGCGGCCATGCTCGGCGTGCCGCAAGGCACTGTGATGTCGCGGTTGGCACGAGCGCGTGGCCTCTTGATGACGGAACTTGGAGGGCGCCACCATGAGCCCGCATGAAAATCGCCCGCGTGAGGACGGATTGCCGCAAGACCCGCAGGATATGAAGCTGATGATCCACGCCCTTGTCGATGGCGAGCTCGATGCCGCGGCCGCTTTGGCGGTCGAGCGGCGCATGGCCGCCGATCCGGCGCTGGCCGCCGAACATGCGCGCCTCGTGGCGCTGCGTGGCGCTGTCGCCAGCGTGCCGCGTCCGACCGTCAGCGACGATTTCCTGGCCCGCATTGCGGCCATCGCCGAGGTGAAAGACGCCGAGGACGCTGCCGAGCCCATGGCCGCGAAGACGGAGCCGCTGCCGTCGGCGCAACCGCGAGGCCAAGTCATCGCGATGCAGCCGCGCGCGGCACGCTGGTTCAACTCCTTCGACTGGCGCCAGATGGCGGCCTCGATCGTGCTCACGGCCTTTCTCGCCAGCGGCGCGACGCAGTGGCTGGCGACGGCGGACAATGGATCTGACAGCTTCGCCGTGGCCGTCGCCAACGGCCACCGCCGCAGCTTGCTCGCGGCAACGCCGGTCGACATCGTATCGTCCGACCGCCACACGGTGAAGCCGTGGCTCGACGGCCGCATCGGCGTGTCGCCGCCGGCGCCCGATATGGCCAAGGACGGCTACGCGCTGCTCGGCGGACGCGTCGAGGTGATCGGCGACAGGCCGATGCCGGCGCTGGTCTATCGTCACCACGAGCATCTGATCACGCTGGTGGCCGAACCCCGGCAGAACGAGGCCAAGTCCGTGCCGGTGGCGGACGATCTGTTGGCAGGTGGCTTCCTTCTGGTCCACTGGACCGACGATGCCTTCTCCTACTGGGCGATCTCGGATGCCGAACGCCCGGCGCTCGACGATTTCGTCGCCCGCTTCCGGGCCGCCATCAGCGCCAATCCGGCGGCCGGCAGCCCGGGTTAAGGATACGAAACGTTTTTCGCCGCTATTTCTGAGCCGATAACCCGTTTGGCGGGATGAGCGAAGGCAGATGCCTGTCCGTCCGAGCTAATCGCGCCAAGCACTTGCCCAGTTGCGCAGGCCCTTTTGGCGCGCACGTAGATAAATCAAAGTCGACTTTGGTATGTTATACACGCTTCGTTCTCGGGGCGGACACGTGTCGATGGATCAGGAAAGACTTCTAGCCGCGGTCCTCTTGGCTGATGTCGTGGGCAGCACACCGCTCTATGAGCGCATCGGCGACGATGCCGCTTTGCGGCAGGTCTCGGATTGCCTCGACGCGATACGCGAGATCGTCGCCCAACACGGCGGCGACTTCATTTACTCGAAGGGTGATGATGTGCTCAGCCTGTTCGAGAGCTCGGAGGCGGCGCTGATGGCGGTCTGCCAAATCAGCCATCAACTGTCGAAAAAGCCCTTGATCGCCCGGATCGGATTGCATTTCGGGGCGGTCATTCGCGCGCGGGACGCGGTATTCGGCGACGTGGTCAATGTCACCGCAAGGTTGTCCGCCACGGCCAACCCCGGGGAGGTCCTGATCAGCCAGAGCTTCTTCGAAGCCCTTTCCGCGGGCAGCCGCAGTACCTTGCGGCTCCTCGACAAGATGGCCTTCAAGGGCAAGCAAGAACTCTTCGATGTCTATACGCTGCGAAGCGACAATGAGGCCCTCAGCACGCACATCGCCAACCGAGGTACCTTTGTCGATAGGCGCTCTGCCCCGCCGCCGCAGGTCAATCTGATCATCCGTTATGGAGATCAGTCGCGATGCTGCCGAAACAACGAACTGGTGACGATCGGCCGATCTCCGGAATGCGATATCGTCGTCCAGCGGCCCTGGGTTTCAAGGCACCACGCGACCTTCACCATTTCGAACGGCAAGGCGCGGCTTGTCGAGCGAAGCTCGTCGGGCACATTTGTGTCAATGGGATCGGGCCAAGAAGTATTCGTGCGCCGCGAAGATATTCTCCTCTTCGGCTCCGGCGTCATCTCGCCCGGACGCAGATCGTCCCTCGGCGACGCCCAGATCGTTCACTACGAAATCATCTCAGGCTGACCCAGCCAGGCATCTGACCACGATCAGTCCGATCCATGGAAAAATTGTTCGGGGAGGAGCCCTCGAAAGGCGGATCGTCCCTTCTAAGGCAGGCCAGAGGCTATAAGATTATAGACATTAGATCCAGCGCCGGCTTCCGAGGGAATGAGCATGCCCAATCCAACCGTTGTCGGTTTCTCCGGAAATTTCACCCGGCCGTCGAAGACACGCGGTTTCGTCGAGCAGGTGGTCAGGGACATCGCGGCCCGCAACAACCTGTCGGCAAGCACCTTTGATATCGAGGACGTCGGCACCTCGCTCGGCAGCGCCAAATGGGCGCGCGATCTCGATCAGCAGGCCCGCGATATTCTCGACAGGGTCGTCAACGCCGATGTGCTGGTGGTCGGATCGCCGACCTACAAGGGCAGCTACACGGGCCTGTTCAAACACTTCTTCGACCTGCTCGATCCGGCGTCGCTGAGGGGCAAGCCGGTGCTTTTGCTCGCAACGGGCGGCGGCGAGCGGCATGCGCTGATCGTCGAGCATCAACTGCGGCCGCTGTTCGGCTTCTTCGAGGCTCTGGCGTTGCCCACCGCGGTCTATGCGACCGACAAGGATTTCGCCGACGGCGTCCTGGTTTCCGAAGCGATCCGCAAGCGCGTTGCGCAGGCCGTCGACGAGGCGGGCTATGCGCTCTCGCGCCGCGCCGCGGGCCAGCGGATCGCGGCGGAATAGCCGAAGCGCCGGACCGTTCACCGTTTCACAGAAACGGCGAACCGCTCTATCTGCCTGTTTTTACGCAATCCCGGACGGAAGGTTGCGTCGAGGCGCCCAACTTACCGCTCACAGTTTTCCGGGAATTGCTCTGGCGGGACGGCACCGTAGCCTCAATAGTCGCCCGTTCGGCGACGCGGCTGCTTCAGGTCTCCGTGACGAATTTGTTCGCAAATAGGCGTCCAGGCCCTCGATTACGATTTCCGATCCATAACCGGACTCGTTCACTCCGCCGAATGGGGTTTCCGGCGTGGACACCATCATATGGTTGACGCCGACCAGGCCGGCTTGGAGCGCGAGCCCGCTCTTTTGCGCAAGCGCCATATCGCGGGTTCTCACCTTTCAGGGGCCGACAAGTTTTAGCTTCCTTACGGCGATCTCTCGCTTGCGACCCGGATATGCCGCTTCGCGTCGGTCTATCGGACAACGGATTGGAGTAGCTGGAGACAGCTGCAGGGAAACGGTGCTCCATGACATCAGCCAATATTCTGATCTGCGATTTTGTCGGCCTCCGCTTTGGCGCGGACGGCAATCCCGACCACAGCGAGGTCAAGGCCTATATCGAAGCCAAGGGTGGCGTGTTCCACCAGACAGGCATCGCCAAGGCTGGCGCTCTCGACCCCGGCAAGCTGCATTTCTTCTACCTGCCGCAATTGAGCACGCGCGAGGAATTGTTGGCCGAGGCTGGCGACGGCCGCTACGACGCCATCATCGCCGCCGCGACCTTCGTTCCGGCTGAGACCAGGTTCCTCCTTGGCGGCGTGCGCATCGGCGCCGGCACCGGCAATATGGGGTCGGCATCGTGGGGCGGAGGCAGTGGAGAAGGCGGCGAAGCGCCGTTGATGAACACGCCGGGCATCAACAGCCGCGCCACCGCGCAAATGGCCATGAAGGCGCTCCTGAAGGTCAGGCCGGATCTCCCCGTGGACAGGCTCAACACCCTGGTCGCCGGCGGGCAGTTCGATACGGGAAAAGACCTGCGGCATTACCCGACCGAGAAGCTCGAAGGCAAAAGACTGGCGGTGATCGGCTATGGCAATATCGGCCGCGAGTTCGCCACGCTTGGCCAAGCCTTCGGGATGCGGGTCACCATCCATGCGCGGCCCCGTCACCGGAAATGGATCGAGCTGGAAGGCTTCGACTACGCCGCAACCATGGTGGACGCGGCGCTCGGCGCGGACGCGCTTTCGGTCCACCTGGGCCTGGGTGCCTTCGATGCCGGCCAGAAACGATACGCCAATGCCGGACTGATCGGAGATGAGGTGCTTTCCGCTCTCAACCACGGCGCCGTGCTCATCAACTATGATCGCGGCGAGCTGGTCGATGTGGCAGCGCTGGCGCGCGCGCTGGCGTCAGGGCGCGTTTCCCATGCGGCAATCGATGCGGACCTGTTCAATGATGGCGGCACCGTTTCGGGACCGATGCTGCCCTATCTCAAGCTGGTCGAAGCCTATGGTCAGCGTCTGGAACTTCTCCCCCATGCCGCGGCCGACACCGATCATCCCTCTCGTGTCGCGGGCGCCAAGCAGGCCGTTGATCAGATCTACGCCGCCGTCATTGAGCATCGAGTCCACAATCTGAAAGGATCGCTGCCTCCGGGCTTCGTCGACATGGGAGCGAAAGTCCCGCCCGGTATCGGCGGCATCGATCTTCGGCATCTGGCGGCTCTGGCCGATGACAAGGACGTGGCTGCCGATCTTGCCCGGTCGAGCGCTGTCGTGGCCGCTTTCTGGGAACGCGTCCTGGCTGCGTCCGAGCAGGAACGACCGGCACTGATCGCTTCCGGAGGCGAAGCATTCGCCGAGGCCGCGAACCACCTCTCCACACTTTTGCGCAGGCACCATCTTTCGGGGCCGTTCACTCCAGGATCACTTTGACTCGCGCCGACGTGTAGGTGTCGGCAGGCCGGCATCTTGCCGGCAATTCTAGTGGTGGAGCGATCCGCGCCAAGCCGTCGCTGGAAACTGGCGCGTCAGATCAATGGCCCGCCGGAAGCTCTCCACCAAACCCGCAGGAAAAGGCTTGGTGGATTTCAGTCGCGCGCGCTCATGACTTAGGGCGCTGGATCAGAAGCCCTACCATCAGTGAGCCGATCCAGCCAACGAGCAGGGACATGTAGAGCGAGAATCGGCCTCCACCCCAGTAGATCAGCAGCGCAATAGCTGCGGCTATCATGGTTGGGACGATCAACCCGATCACTCGTTCTCGGAGCGGAACAGGTCCCGTGCGCTTGGCGAACCATTTATCCAAGTACGCAGCCTCTGCTGATGCCAGTCCTTCAGCGTTGCCCGTCGCCGGTTTCTATGTCGCGTTGAGTTGCCATCAACATGGCGCAACATGAAATGCGCCGATCTGTTACCAACCCCTTGAATTCTTTGGTGATCCCGACAGGAATCGAACCTGTGACCTACAGATTAGGAAGCTTTGAACCGCGATTGATTTAATTGGCGAATTTGGGATAATGTTGCAAATCCGTTGCTTTTTGTCGCAGTACTGTGCGAATTGCGTTCGCAAGTACTGATTTGCACGCCATCAATCTATGTCGCATCCAGTGCTACAAGCGGCGTTCACGCCCTTGGGGAAAACCCCAATTCTCGGTCGCCAACTCTTGCGTTTAAACGAATCTCCGTTACAGGTCGAAGGGACGCGGTAGTAAACCGAGCGTCCGTGATTCCATTCCCGGACGGAGGTGGCGCACTACCTGCGGTAGTCGAGGGGGGACGTTAGGCGTCCAAACCCGAACGTCCTCCCCCGGCGCTCCTAATTCTTAGCGGGATATTTCCCGTCACCGAATTGGTTCCACCTGTGCCCTCATTCGCTCGTCGCGTCAACAACGTTCGTATCGACAAACGAAAGTTGCCTGTGGACGATCTCGTAAATCCCTTCGAAACCAGCTGTGCCAACGGTGCCAAAATCTGGACCTGGCTGCATGCCTACCCCTCGCTCGTCCAAAACGCATCATTGGCCGCGTCCATCTCCTCGCGGTCATCGTTCGATGGGAACAAATGCCCGTAGCGATCAAGCGTCAGTGTGATGGACGAATGTCCCAATCGCGCCTGTACAATCTTCGCCGGTAACTCGAGACCGCCGTCGATTTTGCGATTGATGCAGTACGAGGCGTAGAAATGGCGCAGGCAATGCAGGCCCGTATATTTCGGCCTCAAGATAGGTTCACCATCTTCGTCGAACGCAGGTTCCCCGTTGTCGTCCAGCTTATGCACCAACGAAAGAGCTCTGCCGACAGCGTCCTGAAAGCCGCGTTTGTCGAGATTGCCGATGTACTCGATTTGCCCCGTTGATGTCGGGAATACGTAAACGAGGCGATCCTTGAGCTTCGGGCATACCAGCTTCCACTCACGCAGTTCATTGAGCAGGCGGGAAGGGATTGGCAAACGTCGTCTCCCGGCGTCGGACTTCGGGGACGAAATGCGTTTGCTGCGATCTGCACGCTGCGTGACGTTGACGTAGCCTTCCTTGAGATCGACATCCTCCCAGCGCAGACCCCGAAGCTCCGACGCACGAAGACCCGTGAACGCGGCCGTGTGAATGAACACGCGGTAGTAATTCGTTGGCCTCCCCTTGATCATCTTGACGGGAGCGCTCTCGATGATCTTGCGCATCTCATCGGGCAAGGGCATGTCCACACCTGGTTTTAGCTGCTGCTTGTGTCGTTTCGCTTCGGCGCCTCGACGTTTGCGACGACGTTCGCGGAGCGGATTGTGCGTCACCTTGCCCAATTCGACCGCCTCTGCAATAACCGCCCCGAGGCTTTGCACGACGGCCCGCGCCACATTCGCCGATTTCCGGGCATCCCGCAGCTTCGTTTCCAAGTAACGTGCTGTTTCGACCGCGACCGTGTTCAGCTTCGTGTTGCCGATGTACTCGACTATGTACTCCTGATGCTTCTTGTACCCCTCAATCGTCGTCGGTTCGAGGCCGTCGAGTTCGCACTGCCCGATCCATAACTTGGTCGCTTCCTCGACCGTGATGCTCTTGCTGTCGGGGACGTGGGTATTGGCCTTGACCTGCAACACGGTCGTGGCGGCCCACGTCTTCGCCGCCTCCTTCGTCTTGAACGTTTTGATATGACGTTTCTTGTGCTGATCGAAGTAGTCGACGACGAAAGCCTGCTTCACCTTGCCGTCCTTGTCGCTCCATGTTCGTTTGCGGATGCTCATGTTCTCTCCCCAAAAGAGTACTGATCATGTTGCATGTCACAGTACTATTTGTGGGTCAATGGATAAGTACCATTAGGCCTTTGAGGAGCGAAATCGCATTGACCGTGAGCGGACGGCCCCGATGCGGCAAAATCCCGCGAATTGGGCGCTGTGAGGGGTATACAGCGGCAAATCGGCGCTTTCACGTGCATTTGCGCACGCCGCACCTCTGCAGCACCGGTGAAAAAGAGTTACCCAGGGGATGGTACTGCAACCGAAAGTTGCATACATTGATTGCGCATTTATGGAAACTGCGAAACCGAATGGAGCGAGCAATGTCATCGAAGAAAACTGGAAGGCCCGAAGGCAAACCTGTTGCGAAGACTGCCGACAAGACCGGCCGTCAGGGCGTGAAGGCACCTGAGAACAAAACGGGAACCAAAAAGACTGTTGTCGCGAACCGCGAGAAGGGTGAGTTCGGCGTGGTCGCCGGCACACGGAAGGAAAAAGTGGCAATCGAACTCAAGGCGAAGGGACCCGAGGCCGCATTGGCCTTGGGTTTGAATCTTGGCCTTGCGAAAGGCACAATCACGTCATGGATCGGCGCCTGGAAGACGAAGGGCTTGTGGAAGCCTGTCGAGGCCAAACCCGCGAAGAAGCCGAATGGCATCGAAGCAATCGAACAGGCCGCCGAGGTCGCGGCGAAGGCCGTCGAGACTGAAACCAAGACCGATCAGGTGACCGACGCCTGACAGCTCAAATCATTTGTATGCCCTCGGGCCCGACTCAGCTAGATTCGCGACCATGACGTTAGCGTCCGTCTCGTAGAGCCATTGAAAAAACACGCGATCACACGCTGAAACAAGCTGAAAAACAGAACGGCTCGCCCCTCCACAAGGCGGGCCGTTCGCGTGTATTTCCACCTAGGGGGGAAGACCATGGACGATGCGATTGGCTGTCGGTTCATGCTGTAATCATCGGCGGCATATTTCCTGTCGGTGGCCTAGCCGATCTCGACCTTTGATGTTCGGTCGTCGATGGCATGGGGGAAATCATAGGTCGGGATCGTCACGCTGATACGATCCTCAGTCACCCGACTACGCACGGTTGCGGTGATGGCGACCTCGTCGCCTGCCTTGATGCTGCCCTTCGCCATGCGCGTACAACTCCGATATAGCAAATAAGTTCTCAAGCAGATGCTAATGGAACATCCAACAGATTGTTGAGTTCAATCTTCGCGACGCGGTTCCCGGCTTTCTGCCGTGTCGTTGGCGCCGTCCGCGCGCCGGCAGTCGCCGACGAAGCGGTGATAACGATCCCACGTCACGAACGTGCACTGTACCGGCCTCGAGGCGGCCAGGAAGGCATCCAGCGTTTCGGGCCATCGTCGCCAGGCTGCCATCGGCCCCGCCGCCGGTCCTCTGACTAAGCTTATTCCGATTGAACATGAAGGCCCGTCAGCTTCGGTCGGCGCGCTTATTTGTTGGAACAAGCGCGTTGGATGCTGGTTCGGTTGCCGCGACGCATTCGCCCGATTCGGCGCCTGCTCCCACTGCTGCTTGAGATTGCTGCGCAAACAAAAAGCCCCGGACAAAACTGCCGGGGCTTCTGGGGAGGTCCGCCGAAAAACTAGAATTTGTAGTTCAGACCGACGCGAACGGTGTGGAAGGGGACTTTGACGTCAACACCAACACCACCACCTCCGGGGTTGAACGTTGCCTTACCCAGGTCCGTGTAAAGATATTCGGACTTGAGCGACCAATTGTTGGTAATGGCGTATTCAGCACCCGCACCAACGGTCCAGCCGACCCTGGTCTTGGAAAAGCTAGGCCCGCCGAGCCCGGATATGTCGAGCTTTTCGTGACCGTAGGCCAAGCCGCCAGTGCCATAGACCAGGAAGCGATCGATGGGCGTATAGCCAATACGAGCGCGCACCGTGCCGAACCAATCAACCTTTGTTTCCAGAGAGGGGCCGCCGAGCGATAGTTCGCCCTTAACGTCGGCACCCTGGAAGTCGGCTTCAACACCGTAGACGAATTGGCCAACCTGCCAGTTGTAACCGGCCTGAACGCCTCCCAGGAAGCCACTCGCACTGAGGTCGAAACCACCAGGGCCGCCGTCGGAAGGATCAAGACTAAACGTGCCGAAACCGCCGCCGGCGTTCACGCCGATATATGCGCCGGTCCAGTCATAGGAAGCAGCAACCGGTGCCTCCTGCAATACGTCGGCCGCATAGGCGGTGCCAGTAGCAAGGACGAGAGCGGTTGCAAGAAGAAGCTGTTTCACGGGAATACCCTTTGTTGCCACGCTTAGGTCGGATGAATGCCCCAACATCACCACCCGAGCGACATAGCGATGTCGCGGAACGCCTTCCGTTGTCAACGCTGCCAAATCCGAAGGCGGGTCTATTTCCTCAGGTGATGCATAGAAGCCACAGCTGTAGCGTGTGCCGCACAATCTTGCCGCGAATGGGCGGCTGCATGACGATACGGCCGTCGCCCCCCTACACGGTCGAGATGGTCGACCCCTTCGTCACCTTCAAAGCGGACAAGCGCCTGGCGTGCTCGACCATCCAGGCGGCCACACTGGCGCCGTCGGCGCGCCGGCAGTCGCCGACGAAGCTTGCACCCTCTGTACCCCGCGCAACGTCCGCCGCTTGCAGGGGTTGTATCGATTGGAGGAGCCATGGCCACCCTAGTGCCTGGCTCGTTGTTGACCAATCGGAGGCGCTTAGATGTCGAAATTCACAGAAGCCCTTGAACGGGGCAAGCAAGCGGACGGTCATCAAAGCGCCCTGCGAAAGAGCAAATTGCTCCAGTGAACTTTGGCGCACAGGCCAGGGCTTGGCTAAACGACGTTGCGGTTGCTGCGCTGGAGGCGGCGAAGGCCGAGGTAGCAGAAGACGTAATGGTCGACGTAGACACAGAGCCGCTCCGGCAAGATGAAGCGTTAGCGCCGACCGTGCGGTTTCAAATTTACCGGAACGGAGAGGTGCAGGCCCCTGCCGGTAGGACGTTCACTATCAGCGTTGCGGTAAGTGGAGAGGTCTCGGTGTCTGCGCCGGGTGTGGTGGCGGAAAGCGTGGGGAACATAGCTGACATGTCAGATGAAAGGTTCCGCAGCTTCATTGCGAAGCAGATCGAGGCCGCCGCTAAGGGAAGCTAGGTACGCCGAAGGGTTCCCCGTTCGTGAGGCTTGGCAGGGTTTGTTACTTCCCTCCCTCTCCGCCAGAAAGCGACTAAGTATCTGCTTTCATCACGCTTTTCGGGACGCGATTTAGGTGGTTCTTCGACCTGGTACAGAAACCTGGACCAGAATGGAGGAATGCGTGCCGCGATCCACGCCGCGTATCGTCAGGCGAGCCAATACATACTACTTCCGGATGGCCGCTCCGCGGACCCGCTTCTGGCAAGATGGCGGGGGACCAGCCTAAAGCCCAATGTCATCATCTCGGCACAAACCCGTTTGCTGACCCCACGCCGACGCTCCGAGCTGAGACAAGCTATACATACCACCGACCATGAAACGGCTAGCAACCACGAGTTTAGCACCCTGCAGATCGAAAGGTGCGCAGAAAAACTCGACGAGATGGAAGGGATTCTCTGGTTTGGGGATTGAGTTCGGTTGCGTCACTGCGCCAGGGAGTCGACAAAGTCGGTATTGTTACGAAGTGGCGGAGAGGATGGGATTCGAACCCACGAGAAGCTTTTGACCTCTACTCCCTTAGCAGGGGAGCGCCTTCGACCACTCGGCCACCTCTCCGTCGCGCCCCCGGATAAAGAATAACGCCGGCACAATCAACAAGCGCCGCCATGTCGCAGTCTTCCTTCGAAAGTCGCTTGGTCATGCGGCAATTCTACGGCAATTCCCGGGCCGGCGAGTCGGCCGCAGTTCTGATCCCCTGACGCCGGACCCGGCTAATTGAAGGGGAAAGGGGCTCAATAATTAATGAGAGCTTACCAAGTGAGGCTAAATCGTGACGTTTCTGCAACACAGGCCGGGGATAGCATACCGACAGAGCCATTGCCGATACGATCGTGGTTGAACGCCGCCGCCGCCTGGGTAAAGGTCACGTTCGAAGGAGCGGCGCGGTGCGCATCTTTTTCGGTAAGTGGGGATGGGGCAGGGAACGCTGTCCTTCAGCAAAAAATACCCAGACCCGTTTTTTAACTTTTGACTGGAGGTCAGAAAATGAACATCAAGAGCCTTCTTCTCGGCTCCGCTGCGGCCCTGATCGCAGTTTCCGGTGCTCGCGCCGCCGACGCTGTGACCGTCGCCGAGCCGGAACCGGCTGAATACGTCAAGATCTGCGACGTCTACGGTTCGGGCTACTTCTACATCCCCGGCACCGAAACCTGCCTGCGCATCGGCGGCTATGTCCGTTACGACATCGGCATCGGCGACGTCGGCTCGTTCGATGGCGCGAAGTCGGTCGATCACCAGGACGGTGACGAACACAGCACTTTCTACAAGAACGCCCGCTTCACGCTGAAGACCTGGACCGGCCAGGAAACCGAACTCGGCACGTTGAAGACCTACACCGAGACCCGCTTCAACTTCGGCAACCGCAACAACTATCCTCAGTACACCGCCCTCGGTACTCCCGTCGGCAATCCTGCCTTCAACAAGGGCGTCTCGCTGAACTTCGCCTGGATCCAGCTCGGTGGCCTGCGCGTCGGTAAGGACGAATCGGCCTTCGACACGTTCGTCGGCTACGCCGGCAACGTCATCAACGACACGATCGTCCCCTACGGCGACTTCGACACCAACGTCGTCCAGTACTACTTCGACGCCGGCAACGGCTTCTCGGCGGTCGTCTCGCTCGAAGAAGGCGAAGGCACGGTCGGCACGATCGACAGCTACGTTCCGCATGTCGTCGGCGGCGTGAAGTGGACCCAGGGTTGGGGCGCCATCTCGGGTGTTGTCGCCTATGACAGCAATTACGAGGAAGTCGCCGGCAAGGTTCGCGTGGACGTCAACGTCAACGACGCATTCTCGCTTTTCGCCATGTTCGGCTACGGTTCGGACAACAACCTCAATGATCCGACCAACTTTATCCCTGCTCGTGGTCGCGGCTTCTACAAGATCTGGGGCGGCAACTGGGCATTCTGGGCTGGCGGCACCTACAAGTTCAACGAGAAGACCTCGTTCAACCTTCAGGTGTCGGGTGACGACGACAAGAACTACGGCCTCGCTGCAAACGTAGCTTATGATGTCGTTCCCGGCTTCACGATCACGGCGGAAGTTGATTGGGATCACTATGGTCACTTCAACGATCCGGCCAGCTTCACCAACGTGAACTGGACCAACGCCGACAAGAAGAACAGCGTCGGCGGCATGCTCCGCTTCCAGCGCTCGTTCTAATCGGCACTGCCAAATCGGAAAACGAAACCCGGCGGGCGACCGCCGGGTTTTTTGTGAACAGAATGGTCGTCAGATCAGACTGTCACGGCGGTATTGCTATCGTTCGCCGAACCGACACGATAGAAACTTACGGTCAGGTATCGGCTAGATCGCCCAACGCTTCGATCAGGGGCTGGATCTCGCTTTCGTAATTCTTCCATCGCTTGACCGACGACTTGTAGATCGGCTGGCGCACCTGCCAATTGCTATAGGTGTTTACTGAGGCAGCCCTGTCAAAAAAACGCAAGCAGGCATCGTCCCAGGGCAGCCCGAGATAATCTATCAAGCGGTGCGACTGCTCCTCTTGATTTTTGATCAATGCCTCATACCGGTTTTCAAAGATGCGGCCAGGGAGGACCTTGCTCCAGTGCCGCATCAGGCGATCGTATTCCCTGTAGTAGAGTCCAAGAGTCTGAAGATCGCCGCTGTAGCTGTGCGCTTCGTTGAACTGCAGGACGAAACAGGAGATGCAATTGTCGATGGCGTCACGGCGACAATGAATGATGCGCGCGTTGGGAAACAGAACGCCGACAAGGCCGATCAGCTCGAAATTGTGGGGCATCTTGTCGATGATTCGGAGTGCGTCGGGTGCTCGCTCACGCAGATAGGCGAGGTGCTCGTCTGCCAGTGTCCTTGTGAGATCGGGGGTCGTTTTGGCAACCGATTTGCCGAGGTCTGCGCCGGTACGATCCTTGAGCCCGAGCCCATTGGCTGTTCGCGCAAGCTTGCTGAGCTCGCCGGCGCCATGAACATGAGGATGGCTGGCGCAAATCTGCTCCGTCAGCGTCGTGCCCGAGCGAGGCATGCCGACGACGAATACAGGCGCCTCCGAGGGATTGCCATAAGCAGCCATTGAAGCCACCAGCTCGGGCGTGAAGGTTTCGATCATGGCATCGACCCAGCGTCGATAGCTTCCTATATCGAATATTTGGCCCCTGGCCTGATTCCCTTGCTTGAAGTGGTCTATCGCGTCCTTGTAGCGGCGAAGGTCGTTGAGAACCTTTCCGGCGGCGTGATGGAGCGCTGCCGCTTCCTCCGGCATATGGCTTGGGTCCTCAAGCTCCCTCAGGATCGCTGCGAGCTCCGGCGGCTCTTCCGTGTACTTGTGCGTGCGCACAAGTGCGTTATAGGCCGCGGGCACCGCAATGCGCCGTTCTATCGCCTCTTTCAGATGAAGTGCGGCCTCGTCCATGCGTCCGAGGCTTGTCAGCGCGCGGGGCAGCCCGATCTGGGCCAGCGGATGATTTCGGTCGATCTTCAGCGCCTTCTCAAAAAGCGGCAGCGCCATTTCTCCCTTGTCAAATGAATTGTAGGCATCGCCCAAGGCGCAAAGAGCTTCCACCAGGTCCGGCTTCAACGCCAAGGCCTGCTGAATGTGCCTGATTGCCGGCGTGAATTCGCTGAGCTTCAGGTAGGTTTCGCCAAGGCTAAGGTGGTAGTAGGGATTCCGCGGCTCCTCTGCGACCGCACGGGCAAAGTACCGCAAGGCCTTCTCGCTATCGTATCCGATGCCGAGGGTTCCCAGGATATAAAAGGCAAGTGGATGGTTTGGCGTTCTTGCCAGAACCTGGAGGCAGAGTTCCTCGGCCTCCGGCAATTGCTCGGCTTTTTGCAGCTCAAGCGCCTGCCTCAACAGCATATCGTCAGCCTGAATGCGAAGCGGGCTGGGCTGCGGCTTGGCTTTAGGTGCTGCTGCTTTCGGCGGTATGGCCTTCACGGCAGGTCGAGTTTTGAGGTGCTTTGCCCAGGCGGGCGGCAATCGATTGCTCATCTCTCTTGGCTAGCAAAAGCGGCAACCGGAATCTAGACTCCATGCACACGACGACTCTTGCACCCATCTGGCCGCCACGCTAGCAAGAAGCTCCTTTTTTTCACCGAGCCTCTGCCATGCTCCACTATCCTCGACCTACGCTGATCATCGGCGCGTTTCCCGACTCGCTGTCGCCCGTCGATCCGAAAGAGCAGGAGGTCGATCGCTATTATATCCTTCGATTTCGGGGCTAGGACGTGGTTACTAGGCGCCGTCTAGCCAGAGCAGTACACAACCTTAAGCTTACGCGCCGCGAGGACCTTGAGGCTCGACTGTACTCTGAGGTTCAGAGAATGCTGAAAGAGCATGATCCAACCATCTATCTGCCTGCCGTCCGCGCTGCATCAAGGTTGGCTGCGGTTATTGCATCTCAGATTGCCGTACAAACTCAGGCTACCCAGCGTTCTTTTAAGACAATTGAGGACGACCTTTCAGAATATGCGACAGATTTTGTTAGTGGCCTGATTGACGAGACCACAAAGACTTTCAATAAGCGATTGATCAAATTCCGCGCGAAGCCTCCCCAGCTATCGCGTGAGGCTACAATCGAATTAGCCGATGATTGGGCTGGCCCAGTAGCAGGACCTACTGCGATAGAAAGGTACTTTGGAATACCGCGCTCCACGCTCTATCGATGGCAGAAAGTCAACGAGGTGGTGTCGATAAATTCTCGCACGACCAGCAAGCCGGTTTTCCCTCTGAAGCAGTTCGTTGACGGGCGCCCTCTCACTGGGATTGCGGAAATAATTTCCATTTTCGGCGATCAGCGTGCCGCTTGGCTTTGGCTGGTGACGCAACGGTCCGATTTCGGCGGGCAGACCGGCCTAGATCTCCTTCTCGAGCGAAAAGTCGACATCGTCACAAGCGCTGCTCGCGGCACCACGTCTATATAAGGGTTGGCGAGATCACGCCTTCGAGCCGTTACCGCGCACCTCCGCCAATCCGCTCTTATTGGGAGAGGCTTTGGCCGGCGTAGCCAGCGGGGACGAAATCACCGAGGACTGTGGCGGGCGCGGTTTCTCCAGCACCACGACACAGCCGTCGAGATCGTTTGAGGCAAGATGGGCGTAACGCATGGTCATCGACAGCGTCTGGTCACCCAGCCACATTTGCACGCGGCGGATATCGATGCCGCCCTGAACGAGGCGGGAGGCGCAAGTGTGGCGCAGGATGTGGGGCACCACCTGCTCGTAAGCGCCAAGATCGACCTCGGTCTTCGCTTCGTTCCAGATCGCGCGATATTGCGCCTGAGTCAGCATGGCGAACGGGCCCTTGGGCCGGCGCCCTTCAGTCACCGGCGGCAGCTTGATCACCTCCTTGACCCGTTCGGTCATCGGAATGCTGCGGCTGCGACCGGACTTAGTGGTCCAGAACGAGACGCTGTGCTCCCGTATGTCTTTCCAGATCAATCCGGTGGCCTCGCGGAGACGGCAGCCGGTATCGACCAGGAAAACGGAAAGCCGGTAGGCATCCTCGCTGCGGCTCCTGATCGCCGCAAACAGCCTAGCTTCCTCATCCCTTTCGAGGAATCGAATCGGTCCCGCCCGCTCCTTCTGGCGGCGGAACTCGGGAAGGCTGCGGATATCTCCCATCTTATCCTAAACACGCTTAGTTCTTTTGACTTCGTTGTAGCGAAAAATCGAGTTCTGAGAAGAAAAATTGCAGCTGCTGGAACTCTTCTGTCTTGATCGATCAAAGATGGCGACGTGGGGAGCGACATCGCTCCGAAACCGGCGAGGGTCGTCTAGCGCCCACAAAATGCTCTGACGATCTCTCACCAACAATGGCATTTGTGGCGCGATCCTACGTGGGTGCGGGCGTATTCTTTCAGCAATACCGGGCTGCACGATCTGAGGAAGGCGCGCTGATCAATGAGCATATTAAAGACATTGAGAAATTCAGCGAGACCGCTCAAAGCTATTGGTTAAAAAAACCGAAGGATCTCGAAGAAGAGGTATTTTTAGCGGCGAGAGTTAGAGTCTCTCATGCCAGTACAACGGCACTTTACGAGGTGATCAGCCGCATTTGCGGTCCCCGTCATGCTGAATACCAGACTGGAATGAAAGAACTATACAATTCTGCTACGGGCGGCACTTTCGAAAGCGCTCGCCGCAGTTTGGATCCCGAACGCGCAATGGCGACAGCAGATTTAGCTGCCAGTACCATCCATCTTTTACGCGTTTCACGGGTCAATCTGCTCACGCTCGGCCGCGCGCTCCGGGTTACAGAGTGGTGGTTCAAGGATCTGTGGCGCAACCACGGTCCAAGGGAGTGACGGGAACGGTAGGACCGCGGTCCCATTTTCCTCGCCGCCCCAACGTATGCGCGCGGAATATATTCCTACACCGTGAACGGGGCAAAGCTGTTTCCATCCACGCTGCACATAAGTCGCCTGAAACATAAGTGCAACATGCGGTACTATAGCATTGAAATTATTTAGGAAAAGCCATGATGTACAGATCATTGATCTGTGAGTACCCTATAATATCTGCGAAATACTGTTGAGATATTCTTCTGAGATCGCCTCTCCCTTTCTCGGGCCGCTTCTTCTGAGGTCACTTCCTCTATTGCCATAGCCCTTGTTTCGCAAGAGGGGATCTACCTGACGTTCGACGTTTCCCCTTCTCTCCCCGATCAAACCTTCCCCCTCACTTGCCCACGCCTTCATAGGGAGGAATTTCGTTTCGCTCCCCTATTAAGGCCCCTGTTCGACGCGAAACCCGCCCAAAACCTCTCACAGCGGCGCTGAAAAGGGATTTTATCGCGGGGCCATCGCATTATGTTCAGGGGAAGAAGAGAATGCCCGCCCTGAATTGTGACCTCGGGGCGGGCAATAAGAACAAGAAGGGCGCGCAATGACCTATTTAGGGACCTTATCCGCCGGGATCCATCCCGATCCTCTTCGCGACATTCAGCTTCACGCCGGCATCGACACAATCGAACTCCACTGCCCCAAACTCGACCTACCCCGAGGCACCCCGAAGATGTTGCAGCAATTGCAGCGTGAGGGCGCCAAATCGAAGATACGCAACAATTGGGGCAAGGATGGCGTCATCCTGAACCGAACGCTCTGTTTTGCCCACGCGTCGATCACATCCGACACCCTCGAACTGATCGAAAAGATCAGGGAAAAGCTCGGTACCACCGTTACCCGTTTCGACCTGGCCCTTGTCGTTGACGGCGCCGATCCTGACGAAGCTGACAAATGGATCGGAAGGGCAGTTACCCTAAAATGGGGTAAGATCGGGAGCGAGGACGTTGGGGAGAGCCGATACGTCAAACCCGCAAGGGCAGCGAGGAATTTGATCATCTATGGGGACAAGGCGAAACAGTGGCTGACCGGGCATTCGGAGAAGGTCCTGCAAATCGAACTTAGATTCAGAAAGCCTTTCCCGAAATGGATATCGCTGGAACGGGTAACCGATCTGCAAAACCTGGACGTGAGGGAGCTTTTCGCAAGGTCCATCAGGTTGAAGAGGACTTGGACCGAGTTTGAGAAAATCATCGAGAGAGAGAAGGATGACAGACCTGACTACGACAGAAAAACGAGGATGACGAGCTTCGTCAAACGTTTTGATCTTGCTGTCGATGAAAGGATCGAACCGGAAGCCTTCACACGCCTGATCCCTGAGAGACTTCACGTCCGGTCACACGTGTTCTTTGGGTAGGTTCGATGTGTCCTCAACGAAAATTCGTAAATGGAATCAATGAAGGGAGGACAAGGATGGATACACATATCACCCTCACCCTCCGTTCGTTGATCAAACTCGCAATCCTGCATGACGAGGCGGTCACTATCGACGACTTGCAGACCCTGCTCAACGAGAACGACATGTTCCCGTCCCGATTCCTGATCAGCGAGGTCCGACACTCCTTCCGATCCGATCTGAAATTTCTGCGGGCAAAGGGGCTGCTCAATGAGATCGACAAGAACAGCCTTGAACCCTTGCCCGTTAGACCGAAACCGAAACCGAAACTGAAAACGAAACCCGTTAGGCGTCCCGTCACGTTCTATTACGACGAGTAAGTATGACGATCCGACCTGTAGCCACCGCATAGCGGAGATATTGGGCAAACCATTCCGCCCCATCCTCCGGTTTGTAGCCGCCGCCGTCCTCCGCCAATGGCAGGAAGACTGACTGCTTGATTTCCTGCATGACACATTCTCCCGGCGTCTGGTCAGGATCGATGATGCGCAAGGCCGCATCGACCGATATGTTAAAACCCTGCTTAGACCAGACGTCACCCTGCCTACACCAGACGTCACCCTGACGAGCGCGCTCCGCCTCGCGCTCATCGTCGTAGCGCTTCCAAACGTCCGGCATGGCCCAATACCAATGCTTGCCGTCACCGTGCCTTTCGAGCTGACGCCCCTCTGCGCCGAGCTCGTGAAGGAGCTCACGGAATTTGGTACCCACCCCGGCCCTGCGAGCCAGCCGCGCGATCTCGGTGGCGCTGATCGGACGCTTCGACCGTTTGAGCATGTCGGAGACTTGCCGTTTGAACTGTTTTGCCCTTTCCGCGTCTTTGTCGAAGAACATCTCGGTCACTCCCCCCGAAGTTGCCGAATGATGCGCTGCGCTGAATACCTCCGCTGGACTTCGCGGAGATAGGTAGCCGCCTGTTTCAAATCCTCTTCAATCAGATCTAGTTGGTCGGGATCATCAACCATCATTGAGGGGGTGAAGAGGCTACAAAGGGCCTCGGGGTCGAATTCCGCGTCAAACTCCACGATGGTGTCCAGAGCTTCGACGAATTGGGAAATGTTGCGCATTATCTTCAATCCTCCTGCTGTTGGAAATGCCGGCGCAGCGCCACCTTGCTGGCTACGAGCTTCTCGCCGACTCGTTTGATCGGTAACGTCCCTTTCCTGGCGGCGTAAAAGATTGCCGTCGGTTTGAGCCCGAGGTACGCGGCGATTGCCTCGGCCCCCCAAATCAGGTCGTCGGCAAGGGGCTCCTGCCGCCTTTCGATTCTCGTCCTTTCCATCTGACACCTCGTTGGGAATGATTGGTCATATTCGTTCATACCCATGAGGCATCGGAGACTGGCGATAACTTGTCGCAAGCATGTCGCGACGAGTGATTTGCACTGGGTCGGAATGCGTGCAAATTCAATGACTTATGTTTCAACGATTGCGACATGGAGTTTGAACACAAAACGTGATCAAAGCCCATCAAATAATTGAAATCATTGAAGATTTTGATGGTGATCCCGGCAGGAATCGAACCTGCGACCTACAGATTAGGAATCTGCCGCTCTATCCTACTGAGCTACGGGACCACGCGGCCCGACACATAAACGCTTCGGGCCGGTTCGCCAAGGGGCATGCTGACCTCCCCCTTGGGCTGTAACTCGTCTCGGCGGGCCGAGCCGGCCAAGCCGTATCGCCGCCTTCGCCTGCAGGCGCTCAGGCGGCCAGCGCGGTCTCGGCCAGCTTCACCCAATAGCTCATGCCGTGCGGGATGACCTCGTCGTTGAAGTCGTAGGCCGGGTGATGCAGGCCGGCCGAGTCTCCATTGCCGATGAAGATGAAGGCGCCAGGACGGGCTTCCAGCATATAGGAGAAGTCCTCGCCGCCCATTACCGGCTGGATGGCGCGGTGGACATGGCTGTCGCCGGCGATGTCGGCGGCGACATCGCCCGCAAAGGCGGTTTCCTCGGCATGGTTGAAGGTCACGGGGTAATTGGCGTCGTAATCGACCTCGATGGTGGCACCGAAGGCCGCGGCGAGGCCGGCGCAGAGCGCGCGGATGCGCTCTTCCGATTTCTTGGCCACTTCCTTCTTCAGCGTGCGCACGGTACCGGCGATCTCGGCGCTTTCGGGTATGACGTTATAGGCGTCGCCGGCGTGGAACTTCGTCACCGACACCACCACGGCCTCGACCGGATCGGTGCTGCGCGAGGCGATGGTTTGCAGCGCGCCGACCAACTGGCTGGCGATGACGATCGGATCGATCGTGCCGTGCGGCATCGCGGCATGGCCGCCGCGACCCTTGACGGTGATGGTGAATTCGGCCGTCGCGGCCATGATCGGGCCGGGCTTGATGGCGAACTGGCCGACCGGCAGGCCCGGCATATTGTGCATGCCGAACACTTTCTCGATGCCGAAGCGCTCCATCATGCCGTCCTTGACCATCTCGTTGCCGCCGCCGCCGCCTTCCTCGGCCGGCTGGAAGATCACCGCCACGCTGCCGGCGAAATTGCGCGTCTCGGCAAGATATTTGGCCGCACCCAAGAGCATCGCGGTATGGCCGTCATGACCGCAGGCATGCATCTTGCCGCGCACCGTCGAGGCCCATGGCTTGCCGGTGATCTCGTCGATCGGCAGCGCGTCCATGTCGGCGCGCAGCCCTATCGTCGGGCCATCGCCCTTGCGGCCGCGGATGACGCCGACGATGCCGGTCTTGCCCAGCCCCGTCACCACCTCGTCGCAGCCGAAGGCCTTCAGCTTCTCGGTGACGAAGGCGGCGGTCTGGAACACGTCGAAATTCAGCTCCGGTGTCTGGTGCAGATGCCGTCTCCAGCCAGCAACTTCTTCCTGCATTTGCGCGGCGCGGTTCAGAATCGGCATGATCGGTCCATCTCTTGGTTGATTGGCGGCAGTCGGTCAGAGCCGCCGCTCAGCAATTATGATTGTCTTGAACTTTGCCATTTTGGCGTCACATAGGGTAAATAGCACCGCAACAATGCGGTCCGGGTCGAGGGCCGGGCCGCATTTATGCTGGCGATGGGTAACGAAATCTTACGGACCCAGCCGCGATTACGGCAAGAGGCGATTTCGGATTTGATCATGCGGCAGAGGCATTTCCTCAACCTATTGCTGGGAGGCGCGCTTGCGCTTCCGGTGTTTGCCTGCGCGGTCCGGGCCAATCCGATCGTTCTTTTCGACTTGAAGAGCGGCTCAATTTTGGAGCACCAGGACGCATTCAAGCGCTGGTATCCGGCCTCGCTCAGCAAGTTGATGACGGCCTATGTCGCCTTCCGTGCGATCCAGGCCGGCGAGGTGGCGCTCGATTCGCCGATCACGGTAACGAAGCATTCGGCTGGCGAGCCGGCGAGCAAAATGGGCTTCAAGCCCGGCTCGGTGATGCGGCTCGACAACGCGCTGAAGATGATGCTGGTCAAGTCGGCCAACGACATCGCCATGGCCGTGGGCGAGAATATCGGCGGGTCGCAGGCCGCCTTTGCCGACCGCATGAACGCCGAGGCGGCCCGGCTCGGCATGGTCGGCACGCATTTCGTCAACCCGAACGGGCTCTATTCGCCGGAGCAGTATACGACCGCGCGCGACCTTGCCGTGCTGGTGACGGCGTTGCGCAATGATTTTCCGCAATATGCCGCGTGGTTCTCGATCGAAGGCCTTGCCGTCGGCAAGAAGGCCATCCCGAACTACAATCTCCTGATCGGCCGATATCCGGGCGCCGACGGCATGAAGACCGGCTTCGTCTGCCCGTCCGGCTTCAATATGATCGGCTCGGCGACGCGCAACGGGCGCACGCTGGTGGCCGTGGTGCTTGGCGAAAAATCGGCGATCAGCCGCGCCGAGGCGGCGGCAAAGCTGCTCGACCTGGGTTTTGAGATGCCGACGGCCACTTCGACCACGCTTGCAGCGCTCAAGCCCTATGGCGACACGCTGTCGCCCAACGACATGCATGACGAGATCTGCGCGAAAAAGCCGAAGGACGAGCAATCGGAGGCGGCCCCCGAGGTTGCCGCCAAGAATAAGCCGAAATCGCCCTACCAGGTGAAGCTCGACCACCCCACGCTCGTTGCCGTCGGTCTCGGCGGCGCCACGGGGCCGGCGCCCAAGATGTTCGTCGACCAGGCCGATCAGAATTACGCCGGTGTGCCGCTGCCGAGCTGGCGGCCCGACAGGCCGGCGCCGGCCGGCGCCGAGCCGCTGGCGACCGGAACGGCCGCCGCGGCGGCGCAGGGCGACCAACCCGCCAAGGCCAACTGAGCCGCGTCATGGATAGCAGCTTTCCCATTCCCGTATCCGTGCTCACCGGTTTTCTCGGCGCCGGCAAGACGACGCTGCTCAATCGGCTGCTCAAGGATCCGGCGGTTGCCGACACGGCGGTGATCATCAACGAGTTCGGCGAGGTGGCGATCGACCATCTGCTGGTCGAGGAGGCTTCCGACGGGATCATCCAGCTTTCCGACGGCTGCCTGTGCTGCACGGTGCGCGGCGACCTGGTCGACACGCTCGCCGATCTCGTCGACCGGTTGCAGACCGGCCGTATCGCGAAACTGGCGCGCGTCGTCGTCGAGACGACGGGTCTGGCCGATCCGGCGCCGGTGCTGCAGTCGATCATGGCGCATCCGGCGCTGGTGCACGCCTTCCGGCTCGACGGCGTCATCACGATGGTCGACGCCGTCAATGGCGAGGCAACGCTCGATGTCCATGTCGAGGCGGTGAAGCAGGCGGCGGTGGCCGACCGCATCGTACTGACCAAGACCGACCTTGCCGAGGCGGCCGAGGTCGAGGCGTTGCGGGCTAGGCTGAAGCAGGTCAATCTGGGCGCCGTCCTGCTCGACGTCGCCGATGCCGGCGCCGCGGCACTGTTCAATTGCGGCCTCTATAATCCTGAAACCAAGTCCGCCGACGTGCGGCGCTGGCTTGGTGAAGAGGCGGCTCATGATCATCACCATGATCATCATCACCATGACGGCGACCACGATCACCACCACCATCATGAGCATCGCCACGATACGCGCGTGCGCACGCACTCGCTCGTCCATGACGGCCCGGTGCCGTTCTCGGCGATCGAGATGTTCCTCGACCTTCTGCGCTCGACGCATGGCGAGAAGCTCCTGCGCATGAAGGGCGTCATCGAGCTTGCGGAGGATCCGTCGCGGCCGCTGGTCATTCACGGCGTGCAGAAGATCCTGCATCCGCCGGCAAGGCTGCCGGCCTGGCCCGACGGCCAGCGCGGCACCAGGCTGGTGCTGATCACGCTCGACATGCCTCAGGACTATATCCGTCGGCTGTTCGCCGCCTTCACCAACAAGCCGTCGATCGATACGCCGGATCGTGCCGCGCTCGAAGCCAACCCGCTGGCAATAGCCGGGCTATAGGCCGAAAACGGCGCCGGCTCAGGCCGCGCTGCCGCGCTCGACGAGAAAGCGGTGGCCGCCAGTGACTGCGGCCGTTTCGACCAATTGGTGGCCGGCATCGGCGCAGAAGGCCGGGATGTCGATCACGGCCAGCGGATCGGTGGTCTCGAGCCACAGCCTGCCGCCCGGCCGCATCGCCGCTAGCCGCTTGCGGGCTTTCAGCACCGGCAACGGACAATTCAGTCCCTTGAGATCGTAGATGGCGGGTGGCTTTGCCCTCTGTTCATGCATGTAGCTATCCCAAAACCGCCTTACACTTTTGGGCAATGCCCGAGGGCATGCTTTTGGGCGACATGCATTGAAGTCTCAGCCGCCGAACATGCCGAGCAGCTTCTTCTTCAGCTTCGACACGGTGCCCTGGTCGGCGTCGGCGGCCTGTTGCGTTGCCTGCGCGGGCACTGCCTCGACGCCTGCGGTGACGACCGGCTGCTGCGCCGCCTGCTTGGCGGCTTCCTTCTCGGCCAGCGCCTGCTGCTTGGCCGCTTCCTTGGCGGCCTTGGCCGCCTCGATCGCGGCCAGGCGCTGCTCTTCGGCCTTGCGCTTGGCTTCCTTCTCCGCGTCGGCTGCTGCCATCTTGCGGCCGAGCGGGGAATCGATACGGCCCATGCGGGTCGTTTCCGTCACCGAGCCGTCGGCGTTCATCGACGGAGGGTCGATCGGCACGCGCTCGCCGCGGGCGCGGCGCTTCGACCAGTCGGAAACGATGCTCGCTTCCTTGATGCCGGCAATCGTCGGCTTCGGCGGCGGCGTGCTGGAATTGACGGCTGCTTTGAAGGCCGCGTCATAACGCTTCTCGTAGTCGGCATAGGCCGTTTTCAACGAGTCAGGCTGCATGGTCGCGGGGCAGGGGCCGGTCGGGTCGAAGGTCGTGCCTTCCGGCGCCACCTGGTTGAAGACGTAGCGCTTCTCGCAGACGTCGACCTTCGGCGGCACCTTGGTGATCTCGAAATTGTCGTAGCCGACCTTCAGCATCTTCCAGAATTCGTAATTCGGGTCGTTGCGGTAGCGCGCCATGTTGGCGGCGGTCATGCGGAACGGGAAGGCCTGGATCTGGAACTCGGTCTGGCCGCCCTGGAAGGCGTCGCGGCCGAAGGCATAGATCTGTTCGATCTGAGCGTCGGTCATCGAATAGCAGCCGGACGACGAGCAGGCGCCGTGCACCATCAGGTTCTGGCCGGTGCGGCCATTGGCGCGGTCATAGGCGTTGGGGAAGCCGATGTTGAAGGACAGATGGTAATTCGAGCGCGGATTCATCTGCGACGGACGCACCGTGTAGAAGCCTTCCGGCGCCTGGCGGTCGCCCTCGGTGTATTTGGGGCCGAGCTTTCCCGACCATTTGCAGATGTCGTAGGTGGCGACGAGATCGTAGCGGCCATTGGTCTTGGCCTTCCAGATCTCCAGCTTGCCTTCTTCCTTGAAGATGCGCGCCATCACCGAAGAGGTGCGCACCATGCCCTTGGCCTTCATGTCGGCAAGGATCTTGTCCGGCAGCGGCTTGTTGGCCTCCGGCGCGAAATCCTTCATCGAGGAATCATTGCAGCCGGCGACGCCGATGGCGGCGATCAGGACTCCGGTGCGGGCAAGCTTGGCAAACATGGATACGGCTACGTCTCTTCTCTCGGGCCAACGGCTCTCGGCATGGCCGGGCCCGCAGGCTGAACACCAGTGGACCGTAAGCCCGTTAACCTTGAAAATTCCTTACCGCAAGCCTTGGCAAACCCCTCGCGGCGATTTCCATTGAGCCGAATCCGGCGGCATTTTTGTGGCGGAATTGCTTATTCCGGCCACAGTTGAACGTCTTGCCGGGACTTGAGAGGTCAAAGGCTGCGGCCCATCGCCAGATATTTTTCGCGGCGCTGCTCGCGGAAATCCGTGTTGGCGCCGGCAAAATCCTTCATCGTCCGGGCGATGAGGTCGCCGGTGGACGCAATCACCGTCTCCGGCGCGCGCTGGGCGCCGCCCATCGGCTCGGGAATGATGGCGTCGATGATCTTCATCTCGAGAAGATCCTGCGCGGTGATCTTCATGTTGGTCGCCGCATCCTTGGAGCGCGTGGTGTCGCGCCACAGGATCGACGCCGCGCCCTCGGGCGAGATCACCGAATAGATTGCGTGTTCCAGCATGTAGACGCGGTTTGCGGTGGCGATCGCAATGGCGCCGCCGGAGCCGCCTTCGCCGATAACCACCGAAATCGACGGCACTTTCAGCGAAAGGCAGGCCGAGGTCGAACGCGCGATCGCTTCGGCTTGGCCGCGCTCCTCGGCGCCGACGCCGGGATAGGCGCCGGCCGTGTCGACCAACGTCAAAAGCGGGATCTGGAAGCGGTCGGCCAATTCCATCAGGCGCACCGCCTTGCGATAGCCTTCCGGCCGGACCGAGCCGAAATTATGCTTGATGCGGCTTGCGGTGTCGGAACCCTTCTCCTGGCCGATGACCGCCACCGGCTCGCCGCGAAAACGCGCGAAGCCGCCGACGATCGCCTGATCGTCGCCGAAATTGCGGTCGCCGGCCAAAGGCGTGAAATCGGTGAACAGCCCTTTGATGTAGTCGACGCAATGCGGGCGGTCGGGATGGCGCGCGACCTGCACCTTCTGCCAGGGCGTGAGCGCCTTGTAGAGGTCGCGCAACGCGTCGCGCGAGCGCTTTTCCAGCCTGCTGATCTCTTCGCCGACGTCGACCGCCTCGCCGTTCTCGGCAAGCTTCTTCAGCTCAAGGATCTTGAGCTCCAGATCCTGCACCGGCTTTTCGAAGTCGAGGTAGTTGTACATGCTTGAGCGGACCGATCGGTCGGAAGGCAAATGGCTGGCGGAACCGCTGAAATGCCGGCTCCGGGCGGTGGAACGTCGCCCTCACATAGCGATATGAGGCCTAGTCGGCAAGCGGGTGATGATCGTTGACCAGCCGCACCAGCCGCTCCTCCAGCACATGGGTGTAGATCTGCGTGGTCGAGATGTCGGCATGGCCTAGGAGTTGCTGAACGGCTCTAAGATCGGCGCCGTTCTGCAGGAGATGGCTGGCAAAAGCATGGCGAAGCACATGCGGCGAGATCTTCGCCGACGCTATGCCGGACCGCGCGGCCAAACCCTTGAGATCGCGGGCGAAAACCTGCCGGGAGAGATGGCCGCTATCGGAGGAGGCCGGAAACAGGAAGGGGCTCTCGGCAAAGGCCGGCCGCTCGGCTCTCGCGGCAAGCCAGGCGCGCATGGCGGCGCGCGCCTTGGCCGACAGCGGCACCATGCGTTCCTTGTCGCCCTTGCCGCGCACCATGAAGAAGCGGTCGTCGCGCAGCGCCACAGTGACCGGTAGCCCGACCAGTTCCGATACGCGCAGGCCGGTGGCGTAAAGCACCTCGACCAGCGCGTGCAGGCGCAACGCGGCCAACCTGTCGCCCCCCGGTTCGGTTTCGGCCGCCTCCTGCGCCGCGCGGTCGAGCAGGCGCCCGGTTTCGGCCTCGCTCATCGTCTTCGGCAGCGGCCGGCCCTTGCGCGGGCTGTCCAGCGTGCCGGTCGGGTCGTCGCCGCGCAGACCTTCGGCATAGAGGAATTTGAAGAACTGGCGGATCGCCGACAATTTGCGCGCCTGCGAGGTCGGCGCGAAGCCCCGCGCGGCGATGTCGTCGAGATAGGCGCGGATCTCGGCCGGCCCCGCGCCGGCAAGCCCGCCTTTGATCGCCTCGGAAGCATCCTCCAGATCGCGGCGGTAGGACGAAAGCGTGTTTTCCGCCGCGCCCCGCTCGGCGCTCATCATTTCAAGGAAGGCTTCGATGCGGGCGGCGCTGTTCATCGGGCCGGGATCAATTCTTCTTGGGATTGAGCTTCTCAGCAGGAATTCGAATGCTCATTTCGGCCTTTTTCGGCTCCACGAACATCGCCAAGGCGAACATCGCGCCATAGGCAATGCCTGCAAGAACCGCCAGCGTCACGACGAAGCGAAACAAAGTCGGCATTCAAATTTCGCCCGTCTTACTGTTCTGCGTTTCCAAAGCCCTGTGCCCTTATGGGGCGCCAATCCAGGCAATTCAAGGACGAAGGATTTCGGTTGACAGAGGTTTTGCCGGAAAAAGCTTTGAAACCGTTCGTCCGCCTGCGCTTGACGCAAACAGGCTTTTGATGTCGATACGGCGCAAAGAGGCCCCGATGAACGCTCTGCCAAATCCAACGGACGAAGGCTGCGCCGCGCTGATCGAAGCGCTCGGCAGCCGTTCGATCGTCTTCGTCGGGCTGATGGGGGCCGGCAAGACGGCGATCGGCCGCAAGGTGGCGACGATGCTTTCGCTGCCCTTCATGGATAGCGACCAGGAGATCGAAAGCGTCTCGCGCATGACGGTGCCGGAGCTGTTCGAGCGCTATGGCGAGCCGGAATTCCGGGCGCTGGAGCAGCGCGTGATCCTGCGCCTGCTGGAGAACGGCCCGCAAGTGCTGTCGACCGGCGGCGGCGCCTTCATGAACGCGCAGACGCGCGAGGCGATTTCCGCGCATGGCGTATCGGTCTGGCTGAAGGCCGATCTGGACCTGTTGATGGAACGCGTCTCCAAGAAGCAGAACCGGCCGCTGCTCAAGAATCCCGATCCGCGCGGTGTGCTGGAGCGGCTGATGGGCGAGCGCTATCCGGTCTATGCCAACGCCGACCTGACCGTGCCCACTCGCGACGACCGTAAGGAGATCATCGCCAGCGAAGTCGTCGCGGCGCTCTGCGCCCAACTCGGCGTCGCCGCCATCGCGACGGGCGCTCCAACTGACGAGGTGCAGCCGTGAGCCATGCCGAGCCGGTGAAGGTCGAGCTCGGGCTCGGCGACCGCGCCTATGACATCCTCATTGGCTCGGGGCTGCTCGCGATCTCCGGCGAAGAGATCGCGCGCCGCCTTCCCGGCACCCGCGCGGCCATCGTCACCGACGAGAACGTCGCCGCCGCGCATCTCGACGCGCTCAAGGCGGGGCTGCAGAAAGGCGGCATCCAGTCCGCCGTCATCACGCTGCCGGCGGGCGAAAAGACCAAGAGTTTCGCCCATCTCGAGGAGGTGGTCGACGGCGTGCTCGCGGCAAAGCTTGAACGCCGCGACGTGGTGATCGCGCTCGGCGGCGGCGTCATCGGCGACCTTGCCGGCTTTGCGTCCGGCATCGTGCGGCGCGGCATGAATTTCGTGCAGATCCCGACCTCGTTGCTGGCGCAGGTCGATTCCTCCGTCGGCGGCAAGACCGGCATCAACAGCGCGCGCGGCAAGAACCTCGTCGGCGTCTTCCACCAGCCCAGGCTGGTGCTCGCCGATACCCAAGTGCTCGACACGCTGCCGATCCGCGAGTTCCGCGCCGGCTATGCCGAGCTCGCCAAATACGGGCTGATCGATCGCCCGGCCTTCTTCGCGTGGCTGGAACAGAACTGGCGGGACGTGTTCGCAGGCGGTCGGGCGCGGGTCGATGCGATCGCCGAGGCCTGCCGCGCCAAGGCCGATGTCGTTGCCCGCGACGAGTTCGAGACCGGCGACCGCGCGCTGCTCAATCTCGGCCACACATTCGGCCACGCGCTGGAAGCCGCCACGCAATATGACGGCGCGCGCCTCGTCCATGGCGAGGGCGTCGCCATCGGCATGGCGCTGGCGCATCGTTTTTCGGCGCGGCTCAACCTGGCGAGCCCGGACGACGCGGAGCGCGTCGAAGCGCATCTGCGCGCCGTCGGCCTGCCCTGGCGGATGGCCGATATTCCGGGCGACCTGCCGGATGCCGAGACGCTGCTTGGCTTCATTGTCCAGGACAAGAAGGTCTCGCGCGGCGCGCTGACCTTCATCCTGACGCGCGGCATCGGCGAGGCTTTTATCGCCAAGGACGTGCCGCCCTCGGAAGTGCTCTCCTTCCTCAAATTGAGCCATCCCGAACGGCTCAAGATGAGCCGTCCCGGATGAACGGCGCCGGCTGGATCGTCGCCGCTGTCCTTGCCGTCATCCTGCTTTCGGCGCTTCTGTTCCGCGCCCGGTTGCTTGCCGCTTTCGGCTACGCGCTGCGGCCGATCGACCCGCCGCCGCGGCCCGAGCGTAACGGCAAGGACGAAGACGGCGACGATGCCCGCCACGACGGCTCGGCTGCCGGTGAGCAGCGCAATCGGCTCGAAGGCCTCTTCGACCTCGATGAACTCGAAGTGTCTGATATCATGGTCCACCGCACCAATATGCGCTCGGTCAATGCCGACAATGCGCCCGAGGCGGTGGTGCGCGAAATCCTGCAGAGCCCGCACACCCGGATGCCGCTGTGGAAGGGTTCGCTCGACAACATCGTCGGCGTCCTGCACGCGAAGGATCTGCTGAGAGCCCTGAACGAGGTCGGCAACGACTTTTCCCGGATCGACGTGATGAAGATCGCGGCGAAGCCGTGGTTCGTGCCGGACACCACCACCTTGCAGGAACAGCTCAACGCCTTCCTGCGGCGCAAGGCGCATTTCGCCATCGTCGTCGACGAATATGGCGAGGTCGAAGGACTGGTGACGCTGGAAGACATCATCGAGGAGATCGTCGGCGAGATCGCCGACGAGCACGACATCGACATGCAGGGCGTGAAAAAGGAGGCCGACGGCTCGGTCGTTGTCGACGGGACGGTGCCGATCCGCGACTTGAACCGCGCGCTCGACTGGGACCTGCCCGACGAGGAGGCAACGACGATCGCCGGTCTCGTCATCCACGAGACGCAGTCGATTCCTGAGGAGAAGCAGGCTTTTACGTTCCACGGCAAGCGCTTCGTTGTCATGAAACGCGACAAGAACCGCATTGCGAGGTTGAGGATACGTCCGGCCAGCGAAGGCTAGGTGTCGTTGATAATCAGGTGATGCCGGCCTGCTAGAGCATGATCCCGAACCGAAGGTCAGCGAATGCAAAAAGTGGGACCGGTTTTCGGCGAAGATCATGCTCCAACAAAGAGTTGGATCAGGATGGCGATTCAACGAAACGTCATCGTGATCTAACGACACCCTGCGATCTTAGAGTTCCTTGGTCCAGCGCTCGGAAAGCATTGCGCCGGTTCCGCCGTCGATTGCGGCCAGGCTGACGTCGTAGCCCCAGAGGTTGCGGACATGGCGCAGGGTCGCATCGCGGTTTTCACCTTCGAGCATCACGCCGTCCTTTACCGTGTGCTGAAGCCGCAGGTGCCGGTCGCCCAGGAGGTCGACGTCGACCACCTGGATGTCGGGGCGACTTGCCCCGATGTCGTAGCTTTGCGCCAACGCCGAGCGTATCTTGGCATAGCCACGCTCATTGTGGATCGAGGCGACTTCGTAATGCGGCTCGTCAGCGCCGTCGGCCAACACGAAGAGCCGCCATTTGCGGATCAGCGCCGGGCTCAGATACTGGCGGATGAAGGATTCGTCGCGGTGGTTGGCCCAGGCGTCGAGCAGGGTGTCGCGCCAGTCGCCGCGGCCGGCGATGTCGGGAAACCAGTCGCGGTCCTCGGCGGTCGGCGCGGTCGAGATCCGCTGGATGTCCTGCATCATGTCGAGACCCAGCGCATAGGGATTGATGCCGGAAAAGCGCGGGTCGTCATAGGCCGGCTGAAAGACCACATTCGAGTGGTTGCGCAAGATCTCGAGCATAGCGCCTTCGCTGATACGGCCACGGTCGAAAAGCGTGTTCATGAGCGTGTAATGGACGAAGGTGGCGCAGCCTTCGTTCATCACCTGGGTTTGCCGCTGCGGGTAAAAATATTGCGCGATGACCCGTACGATCCTGACGATCTCGCGCTGCCAAGGCTCGAGGACGAGGCTGTTCTTCTCGAGAAAGTAGAGCAGGTTTTCCTCCGGCAGATGGAGCGATTTCTTCCGCTCGGCCGCGTCGTCGTCAATGCCTGGTTTGGTCTCGCCGCTCTCTTGGGGAGGCGGCAGCGTTCGCCAGAGATCGTTGAAGGAACGCTCCTCGTATTCCAGGCGCTCGCGAAGCCCTTCGCGCTGCTGCTCGGACGACAGTCTCGGCGGCCGGTGATAGCGAAACACACCCTGCTCCATCAGCGCGTGGGCTGAATCCAGGATCGCTTCCACGGCCGCGAGGCCATGCCGTTCCTCGCATCGGGCTATGTAGCTCTTGGCAAAATCGAGATAGCTCAAAATGCCGCCGGCGTCGGTCCATTGCCGGAAGAGATGATTGTTCTTGAAGAAATGGTTGTGCCCAAGCGCGGCATGGGCGGTCACCAGGGCCTGCAGGGCCATGGTGTTTTCTTCCATGAGGTAGACGATACAGGGGTTGGAGTTGATGACCAGCTCATAGGCCAGACCGCGCGCGCCTTTGCGGTAGAGAAGCTCGTCGTAGAGGAAACGCTTGCCGAACGACCAATGCCGGTACATCAGCGGCATGCCGACCGAAGAATAGGCGTCGAGCATCTGCTCGGAAGAGATGACCTCCATCTGCACCGGATAGATGTCGAGTCGAAGCTCTTCGAGGCCCAGCGCTTCGATCTCGTCATAGACTCGCGACAGTTTCGCAAAATTCCAGTCCGACCCGGAAAACAGCAGTTCGGATTTGCGCGCCTGGCTGACCATCGGCCTATGTCCCTTCGACCCTCAGTCCTCAAGCGCTCTTGCGCAGATCAGGTTGCCTGGCGAAGAGCTCTCGGAAGACCGGGTAAATGTCGGCCGGCGCAGCGATGCGCCTCATCTGGAAGTTCGGCCACTTCCCGTCGACGGCGTTGTAGGCCCGCCAGAGGGACGTTCCGTTCTCGGTCGAGCCGAAAATATGGCTTTCCCGCTCGTCGATGATCTCCACATAGGCGAAATACTGGCAAAGCCGCATGAGCTTGCGGTCGAGCAGTTCGATGCAGCGCTCGGAATCGGTGGCGAAATTGTCGCCGTCGGAAGCCTGAGCGGCGTAGATGTTCCATTCGGCGACCGGATAGCGTTCTTCGATGATGCGGTGCATTTCCTCGAGCGCGGTGGAGACGACCGTGCCGCCGCTTTCGGTGTGGTAGAAGAATGTATGCTCGTCCACCTCCTTGGCTTCGTGGGTGTGGCGGATGAAGACGACCTCGGTGCGTTCGTAACGGCGCGTCAGGAAGAGATGCAGCAGCACGAAGAAGCGTTTGGCCAGATCCTTCTCGCGCTCTCCCATCGAGCCGGAGACGTCCATCAGGCAGAACATCACCGCGCTCGCATTCGGCACCGGCTGGGGATCGAAGCGATTGAAGCGGATATCGACCGGATCGACATAGGCAATGCGCCTGCGCCGCCGCTCCAGCCGCTCAAACGCCTCGCGCAGAGCGGCGATGCGTTCGCTTACCGCCGCGCTGGCCGGCTTCGCTTCCAACTCGGCAATCTGCTGGTTAATCGCGTCGAGCTCCGCCTGTTTGGGGCGTCTCAGCGCGATGCGCCGCCCATGGCTGTTGCGCATCGTGCGTCCGACATTGATGTTGGTCGGCGCTCCGCTTGCGCTGAAGCCCGCCCGTCTCGGCTTGAAGCTCAGTATCTGCTTGAGATTGAGCTTGACCAGATCCGGCAGTTCGAGGTCTTCGAAAAAAAGATCGAGCACTTCCTCGCGCGACAGCACGAAGCGAAAGTCGTCTTCGGATGCCGTGGTCCCGGGGGCCGATCCGTAGCCTCCGCCGCCGCCCGGCTTGGCGATAAGATCGCCGGGGCTGAACGTCCGGTTGCCGGGCAGGATGTGCTGGCGCCGGCCGGTTTCCTTGTCGTTGCCGAAGGTCGGTTCGTTGATACCCTTGCGAGGCATTGGCACGGCGTGCTCGCGGTCGACGTCGGCGATGCGGCCTGTCCGGACGTGGTCGCGGACGCTGCGCTTGAGATCTTCGCGCGCGCGCCTGAGGAAGCGCTGGCGATTGCCCAGGCTCTTGTCCTTCGGGTTGAGGCGGCGGTCGATGAAGATCGGCATGGAACCGTCCCGGCTTTGTTCAGCCCGCCTTGTTCACGCGCATGTACCAGTCGACCAGCCGTCGCACCTGCCGCTGAGTGTAGCCGCGCTCCACCATTCGCTGCACGAATTCGTTGTGTCGCTTCTCCGTTACGCTGTCCTGCTTGGAGCCGAAGCTGATCACCGGCAACAGGTCCTCGACCTGGCCGAACATGCGCTTCTCGATGACTTCGCGAAGCTTTTCATAGCTCGTCCAGGATGGATTGCGACCATGGTTGCGCGCCCGGGCGCGCAAGGTGAATTTGACCACTTCGTTGCGGAAGTCCTTTGGATTGGCGATGCCGGCGGGCTTTTCGACCTGCGACAATTCCTTGTCGAGGACCTCGCGGTTGAGGATCTGGCCGGTGTCGGGGTCCTTGTAATCCTGATCCTCGATCCAGGCGTCGGCATAGGCGATGTAGCGGTCGAACAGGTTCTGACCGTACTCGCTGTAGGATTCCAGATAGGCCTTCTGGATCTCGTGGCCGATGAACTCGGCATAGCGCGTCGCGAGCTCCGACTTGATGAATTCGAGATAGGCGGCCTCCGTTTCCTTCGGGAATTGCTCGCGCTTGATCGCCTCCTCGAGAATGTACATTAGGTGCACCGGGTCGGCGGCGACCTCCTTGGTGTCGTAGTTGAAGGTCTGCGACAGGATCTTGAAGGCGAAGCGGGTGCTGACCCCGGTCATGCCTTCGTCAACGCCGGCGGCGTCGCGATATTCCTGGACGGACTTCGCCTTCGGGTCGATTTCCTTGAGGTTCTCGCCGTCATAGGCGCGCATCTTGGTGTAGAGCGGCGAGTTCTCATGTTCGGCAAGGCGGGTCGAGACGGTGAAGCGGCTGAGAATGTCCAGCACCTCCGGCGCGCAGGGGCTGTTTGCCAACTCGCTTTCGCGCAGCAGCTTTTCGTAGATCTGCCGTTCCTCGGTGATGCGCAGGCAATAGGGAACCTTGACCACGAGGATGCGGTCGAGGAAGGCTTCATTGTTCTTGTTGTTCTTGAACTGCTGCCATTCCGACTCGTTGGAGTGGGCGACGACGATGCCCTGATATGGGAAGGCGCCGAAATTCTCGGTGCCGTTGTAGCTGCCTTCCTGGGTTGCCGTCAGCAAGGGGTGAAGAACCTTGATGGGTGCCTTGAACATCTCGACGAATTCCAGCAGCCCCTGCGTCGTCCGGTTGAGGCCGCCGCTGTAGGAGTAGGCGTCCGGGTCGGACTGGCTGAAGTGCTCCAACTGTCTGATGTCGACCTTGCCGACCAGGGCCGAGACGTCTTGATTGTTCTCGTCACCGGGCTCGGTCTTGGCGATGGCGATCTGGCGCAGCCGCGACGGCATCAGCTTGACGACGCTGAATTTCGAGATGTCGCCCGACAGCTCGTCGAGGCGCTTGGCCGCCCAGGGCGAGATCAGTCCGTTCAGGCGGCGGCGGGCGATGCCGTATTTATCTTCCAGCAGGTCGCCCATGCGATCGGGATGGAAAAGGCCAAGCGGCGACTCGAAGATCGGGCTGATCTGGTTGCCGACCTTGAGCGTGTAGATCGGCCGCTCTTCCATCAGCTTCTTCAGCCGTTCGGCGAGCGAGGATTTGCCGCCGCCGACCGGACCGAGGAGATAGAGGATCTGCTTGCGCTCCTCGAGGCCTTGCGAGGCGTAGCGGAAATATCCGGCGATGCGCTCGATCGTATCCTCCATCCCGTAGAAGTCGGAGAAGGAGGGATAGATCTTGATGGTGCGGTTGGAGAAAATGCGACCGAGCCGCTCGTCCTTGCTGGTGTCGACCAGGTTCGGCTCACCGATGGCCTCAACCATGCGTTCGGGCGCCGACGCATACATGGATTTGTCTTCGCGGCAGGCCAGTAGGTATTGCTGTAGGCTGATCTCTTCCTGGGCCGCGTTGGAATAAATCTCCGAAAACAGATCGAAGACGTCTGATTGGTTCTCGCGCATGGTGCTTTGCCTCGGAGCCGATGGGCTGCCAATCGGCTCATCGCTGCATCAACTGCCGGAAAGCGCTGTTTGTTCCCTTCATGTGAAGGATAGCGCATGCAATCTGGCATTGACCCGTTTAGATGCCCGATGCGGCCGAAAGGCTCGCCCTAGAAAATACGTGGTGATTGCCGGCGGAGCTTCAAGGGCCGGATTTGGTTTGCACCCCACAAGTTATCGTTATTGATGCTTAATCGAGGTGCGCGGCGCGCTTCCGCGCGCTGCCGCCGCAATCTGGCCGGAGATGACGATGGTGATCGATCGACGCAGCTTCATCGCGGCATCCCTGGCGGCGCTGTTGCCGGCGGGCGCGTCAGCCGCCGGGCGTCCGGGCCAGGTCACGCTGTTCGACGGCAGCGCCGATCAATCGCGATTTCGGTCAGGACGGCGACGCCTTGACCGCGGCCGCGTTGGCGTTTCTCAAGGCGACGGTCGGCTGACTACCAGCGCGTCTTCTCGCCCGGTGCCGCCGGCTCGATCGCCAGCGCATGCACGCCGGCTTTCAATTCATCGGCGAGCAGTTCGTTGACGGCGCGGTGACGGTCGACGCGGCTCATGCCGGCAAAGGCGGCCGAGACGACGCGGACGCGGAAATGCGTCTCGCCGGTGCCGTCGAAGTTGGCCTCGTGGCCGTGCTCGACGTGATGATGGCCGGCATGAAGGTGACTTTCGTTGATGACGGCGAGCCGTTCGGGCGAAAATGCCGCTTTCAGCTTGTTTTCCATCGTCGACTGTATGGACATCCGGGCTTCCCTTCCCCACTTGACGGCCATAGCCGCAACTTGTTGACGGCATGGCCGCAACTTACCTGCGGCACAGCCGCAGAATCTTGAATTTCGACCGCTTTTAAGCCGCGATTCAGCGGTTAGGGCGATCATCGGCGAAATGTCAATTCTTGTTTCGCAGGTGCGAACAGCCCATAAATGGGTGAGATGAAAGCGTATCCCAAATATTTCGAGAAAATTCGAATCCGGCCGGAAAAGGACGCGGAGCTGAAGTCGCGCGCGCCGATCTGCCAGTGGGACGGCTGCAACGAGGCCGGCACGCATCGCGCGCCTGTCGGGCGCCTCAAGGAGGGCGAGTATTTCCGCTTCTGCTTCGAGCATGTGCGCGAATACAACAAGGGCTTCAACTACTTCTCCGGCGTGTCGGACAGCGAGATCGCGCGCTTCCAGAAGGAGGCGCTGACCGGCCACAGGCCGACATGGCGCATGGGCGCCAATGGCGGCGGGACGCGCTCGGCGCCGGATTTCGCGCAGCAGCGCTCGGGCCGCGCCGGCTACTACAACCGCATGCGCGATCCGTTCAACCTGTTCGGCTCAGGCGCGCGCGAGCCGCGCGAGCGCAAGGCAAAGCCACTTGAGGCCAAGGCGCTGGAAACGCTTGGCCTTGACACAAAGGCGACTGGCCAGGACATCAAGGCGCGTTATAAGGAACTGGTAAAGCGCCACCACCCGGATGCGAATGGCGGCGACAGAGGTTCGGAAGACCGGTTACGCGATGTACTCCAGGCCTATCGCGTGCTCAAGCAGGCAGGATTGTGCTGAGCGGCCCTACGGTTCGTGTCGTTTTCCAACTTTCATAAGGTTGGAAAAGGCTCTAAGACCGCCCCCGGACAAAATCGATTGCCGGCGAAACGCGGCGTTTCGCCCGTGGAGACGTTGATAGAGATGAACAAGGTCGATCGCGACATCGCCAACCTGCCCGACACGACGGTGTCGGTGAAGGAGAAATTCGGTTTCGAGTCCAAGATGATCGTTCCCGCCTATTCGGCGGCGACCGAGCATGTGCCGGATATCGATCCCGACTACCTCTTTGACCGCGCGACAACGCTGGCGATCCTCGCCGGCTTTGCCTACAACCGCCGGGTCATGGTGTCGGGCTATCACGGCACCGGCAAGTCGACGCATATCGAGCAGGTGGCGGCGCGGCTCAACTGGCCCTGCGTGCGCGTCAACCTCGATAGTCATGTCAGCCGTATCGATCTCGTCGGCAAGGACGCCATCGTCGTCAAGGAAGGCCTGCAGATCACCGAATTCCGCGACGGCATCCTGCCCTGGGCCTATCAGCACAATGTCGCGCTCTGCTTCGACGAATATGACGCCGGCCGTCCTGACGTGATGTTCGTCATCCAGCGCGTCCTGGAATCGTCGGGGCGGCTCACGCTGCTCGACCAAAGCCGCGTCATCCGCCCGCATCCAGCTTTCCGGCTGTTCGCCACCGCCAACACGGTTGGTCTCGGCGACACCACCGGCCTCTATCACGGCACGCAACAAATCAACCAGGCGCAGATGGACCGCTGGTCGATCGTTACCACGCTCAACTACCTGCCGCACGACAATGAAGTGAACATCGTGCTGGCGAAGGCCAAGCACTACCGCGACAACAAGGGCAAGGACATCGTCAACAAGATGGTGCGTGTCGCCGACATGACGCGCTCGGCCTTCATCAATGGCGACCTGTCGACCGTGATGAGCCCGCGTACCGTCATCACCTGGGCCGAGAACGCCGAGATCTTCGGCGATATCGGCATGGCGTTCCGGCTGACCTTCCTCAACAAATGCGATGAGCTCGAGCGTTCGGTGGTGGCTGAGTTCTACCAGCGCGCCTTCGGTGAGGATCTGCCGGAGAGCGCCGCCAACGTGGTGCTGGGCTAGGCGCGCAACTGAAAGGCCTCCAGCCTTTCAGCATGAATCGCGCAGGGAATGATCAATGGCGGGTCCGGGCGACAACACGCGCAACAAGCCGAAGAACGGGTCTGAAGCCGACAGCTTCAAGCGCGCCGTGACCGTGTGCATGCGCGCCGTCGCCGGCGACAAGGACCTCGAGGTCGGCTTCGCCAAGGACCGGCCGGCGCTCGCCGGCAACCGTGCCCGGCTGCCCGAGCTGCCGAAGAAGGCCTCCCGCAACGACATCGCGATCACCCGCGGGCTGGGCGATTCCATGGCGCTGAAGCGCGCCTGCCACGATCAGCGCATCCACAACAAGCTGGCGCCGGAGGGCAAGCTGGCGCGCTCTATCTTCGATGCCGTCGAACAGGCCCGCGTCGAGGCGATCGGCAGCCGCGCCATGCAGGGCGTGGCCGACAATATCGGCTCGATGCTCGAGGACAAATATACCAAGGCGAACCTCGTCGACGTCAGGGACAAGGCGGACGCGCCGCTCGAAGAGGCAATCGCGCTGATGGTGCGTGAAAAGCTCACCGGACGTCCCGTGCCGAAGAGCGGCGAGCGGCTGGTCGACCTCTGGCGTCCCTGGATCGAGGAGAAAGCCAGCGCCGATCTCGACGGCCTGTCGGCAAAGCTCGGGGACCAGCAGGCCTTTGCCCGCGTCGTGCGCGACATGCTGGTTTCCATGGAAATGGCCGAGGAACTCGGCGATGACCAGGAAACCGACGACTCCGAGGAAAACGAAGAGAACGAGCAGCAAGGCGAGGAACAGAGCGAGGAAGGCGGCGAGGAGGATTCCGGCTCCGAGCAATCGCAGTCGGAAGATGCCGAAGCCTCCGCCGACGAGGAAGACTCCGCCGAGACCGAGGCGACCGACGCCACCTCGGACGACCTCTCCGACGAGGATGACTCAGACGCCGAGACGCCGGGCGAGGCCAAGCGCAACGACAACCCGTTCCTCAATTTGCCGAAAGAGATCGACTACAAGGTCTTCACCACCGCCTTCGACGAGACCGTCGGCGCCGAGGATCTGTGCGAGGAAGAGGAGCTAGACCGCCTGCGCGCCTTCCTCGACAAGCAGCTGGCCAACCTCTCCGGCGTCGTCGGGCGGCTCGCCAACCGGCTGCAGCGCCGGCTGATGGCGCAGCAGAACCGCTCGTGGGATTTCGACCTCGAGGAAGGCTATCTCGATCCGGCGCGCCTGGTCCGCGTCGTCATCGACCCGATGCAGCCGCTGTCCTTCAAGCAGGAGCGCGATACCAAGTTCCGCGACACGGTGGTGTCGCTGGTGCTCGACAATTCGGGCTCGATGCGCGGCCGGCCGATCACCGTCGCCGCGACCTGCGCCGACATCCTGGCGCGCACGCTGGAGCGCTGCGGCGTTTCGGTGGAAATCCTCGGCTTCACCACCCGCGCCTGGAAAGGCGGGCAGGCGCGCGAGAAATGGCTGAAGGACGGCAAGCCGCCGAATCCCGGCCGGCTCAACGACCTGCGCCATATCATCTATAAATCCGCCGACCATCCGTGGCGGCGCGCGCGGCGCAATCTCGGGCTGATGATGCGCGAGGGCCTGCTCAAGGAAAACATCGACGGCGAGGCGCTGCTTTGGGCGCATAACCGGCTGATCGGCCGGCCGGAGCAGCGCAAGATCCTGATGATGATCTCGGATGGCGCTCCGGTCGACGATTCCACGCTCTCGGTCAATCCGGGCAATTACCTGGAACGCCATTTGCGGGCGGTCATCGAGCTAATCGAGACGCGCTCGCCAGTCGAGCTGTTGGCGATCGGTATCGGCCACGACGTCACGCGCTATTATCGCCGCGCCGTCACCATCGTCGATGCCGAGGAACTGGCCGGCGCCATGACCGAGCAGCTCGCCTCGCTGTTTGGCGAGGAAAGCGCGCGCGACACAAGGCGCGGCGGCGTGCGGCGCGCCGGATGATCTTTTCAAGGGGGCGTGCGCGGCGGACGCTTTTCGCCTGCATGCTGGCCTGCGCCTCGCCGGCCATTGCCGCTGCGGGGACTCCCGTCGAGACGGTCGAGATCTCGGCGCGGCCGATCAGTCAGTTCCATATCGGCCACAACGAGACGCGGTTCGGGCCGCTCGAATTCGTTGGCGGGCTGGAGATGACCTCGTCGGCGCGCGATTTCGGCGCGCTGTCGGCCTTTCGCTTCCTGAAGCCGGGCGGCGATTTCATCGGTGTCGCCGACACCGGTTTCTGGTTCTTCGGCTCGATCACGCATGACGCCGGCAGGCGACCGTCGGGTGTGACGAATTTCCGCATGCAGCAGATGGTCGACGCCTCGGGCCGGCCGATCGACCGGAAGTGGGAGGTCGACGCGGAGGGGCTCGCGGTCGAGGACGGCATCGCCACCGTCGGCTTCGAGCGCGACCAGCGCGTCGCCCAGTTCAAGATCGATCCCGACAATATGAAAGCCCCGGTCAGGCAGCTCGATTATCAGGTCCCCGCCGAGGAGCTGCGCCAGAACCGCGGCTTTGAGACCGTCACCCACGCCAATCCTTATGGGCAGCACGCGGGCGGCCTGGTCGTGGTCTCGGAGAGGAGCCTCGACAAGGCAGGCAACGTCTACGCCGCCGTCATCGAGGGACCGCATAAGGGCGTTTTTACCGTCAGGCGCGACGGCGATTTCGACATAACCGACGGCGCCTTCCTGCCGGACGGCGATCTGCTGCTTCTGGAACGCAGCTTCTCGATTGCCCGCGGGGTGAAGATGCGGCTGCGGCGCATCTATGGCGAAAGCGTCGCGAAGGGCGCGGTCGCCGACGGGCCGGTGCTGATGGAGGCCGACATGGGCTACCAGATCGACAATATGGAAGGGCTCGACGTCTGGACGCGCGACGACGGCGCGCTGATGGTGTCGCTGGTGTCCGACGACAACCATTCGATCCTGCAGAGGAACCTCTATTTGGAATTCATCCTGCACCAGGACTGAGGACGGCGTACGCCGCCCCGCCGCACGGAAAAACCGTTCACACTTTTCCCCGGAATTGCTCTACCGGCCGACGTGGCGGACTTCGTTCATCACGAAATTGGCCGCGCGCTTGCTCCGGTTGCGGATCTTGAGCGTCGCGGTGTTGTCGACGAAATAAGTATGAAGGATGCTGTCGCGGGTGCGGACTTCCGGTCCGACGGTGTCGACCGCGTGCCAGGTGTCGGTGCCGACCGCAAAGGCGTAGCCTGTGTTCGGTGAAAACGACATCCGGTGCGAATTCTCGAAACGCCCGTCCGGCATGCGCTCGGCGAAGCGGGTGCCGATATGGTTGATCGAGTCGTCCTCCGGCAGGTAGAACTGCACCGTGATGCCCTTCCACTTCGTGTCGGTATGAAAGCCGATCTTGTAGCCCGCCACATCGCGCGTCAGCATCGGCACCGGATACATGCCGACCTTCATGAAATCCGAGCCGAACCGGCGCTCCAGGCCCGGGGCAAGGCGGCGCATGAACGCTTCCTTCAGGTCCGGCGCATGCAATGCCTTGCCGACGAGGGCCCAGACGGCCCGTTTCTCGCCAGGCAGATGGCGGATATATTCGGGGTAGAGGTCGATCTTGATCCGCGTCGCGGTTCCGTCAGCCTTGATATTCACATTGTTGCGCCCCTTGAGCGCACGATATTCGCGCGCTTCCGGCATGGCGGCGCGCATGCGCCGATAAAGGTCGGCCGGGAAAACATCAGTCAGTTCCAGATGCCAGAAAGGCTTTTCCACAAAGGCGGCGCGGTTCACGGCGTCCACCATGTGGGAGACAACATGCTGCAGCGTTTGTGTGGCTGATGCAGGCGCCAGCGCGTCGTCTATGGCCGACATGGATATCCTCTCCCCAAGCTAAAACCCCGAATCCAAATTCCTTGGATACATATATAGTCGCCCGGACGAAATGCTAACCAAAGCACAGGCTGGATTGCAACGACCCACGGGACTGATTTCGATCGCGATTTTCTAAATCACGAAGTCAAGTTGCATCAGCTCAAAGCAAGCACGTTGCGAGGGCACGGTCGACGATGCTGATATCGTCGCAGGCTGATATTCAACGGACCTTGTAGATCTCGATCGGCTTTCCCGCCGTCGACTGGTCCAGTTCGAGCCACGTCGGCAGGTTCCCCCGCAGCAACGCCGCGGCAAGGCCATCCGGCGCGTCCAGGCCCAGCGATATCTCTTCCGTGTTGCCGCGGCAGATCGCGATCAGTCCAACATGCTCGCGCTCGATGACGGCGCGGGCGGCGTCCGGGGCTCCCATGAAGGCGTCGAGCATGGCCAAATTGCCGCCGACATTGCGGTGGTAAGGGCCGGCCAGCGTCCGGTGGCCGGTGAACACCAATATTCCCGAGCCGAGATTGGACGAGGCAAGCACCGTCGTCGCCGGCATGGCGGCGAGATCGCGAAAGTCTGCCGGCTTGCCGCAGGTCACGGCATGGTCGGGATCGGAATTGATCCGCTGCGGCGCCGTCTGGACCATAGACTGCGCCGCTATCGCGACCCCGGTCCAGGTCGCGTTCAGCGAAACCAGCCACGCCATGACGAGGCCGGTGGAAAGGCGCCATGACGGCGCTGCGTCCGCCCGCAGACGGATTTTCGCGATCCAGGCCGAGAGCGGCAATATGGCGAAGGCGACGGAGAAGGTCGAGCCGCGCACCTGCCAAAGGCTGACGACGAAGGCAACGAGCAGCAGGATGGCGGCGAGCGTTTCCTCGCGGCGCAGGCGACGGGTCCGGAGTTGAAAGCCGATCAGCAGAATCGCGATGAAGGGCGTGACATAGCGCGCCGCCATCAGCTTCGGCTGGTGGACGGCGACGCTCCAGAAGGGCTGCGCTTCGATCACGTCGGCCAGCCAATAAGTGCGGATGCGCTCATCCATGCCCGCATAGGGCGATGCCACGCATTGCGGGAAGAACAGCATCACGGCGGCCGCGACCCCGACCGCAAGCGCCAGCATTGAAACCAGCCGCGCCCGGGCTGTCGACGCGGTCAATGCAGCCGCGATCGCGAGGCCGAAGCCGGACAGCGCTGCTACCGCGAACTGGAAGGACGAGAAGGCGTCGCATTGGGCCACGCCCCAGTCGGCGGGCCGGATGGTCGCCACGAAAACCAAGGAGGCGATGCCGGCAAATCCGAGGCCAAAGCCTCGTGCCGTGACGCGCTCCTTGTCGTCGAGGACGAACAGGACAGCAGCGCAGATGCCGAGCACCGCCACATAAGGAGCGGTCTCCATGCCGACCGCGAGCGTCAGGCCGGCGCAAATGCCCGACAGAAGGGCAGCGGGCCGCCAGGAGGGCGCTTCCATCAGGAGCCAGAGGCTGGCCGCGGTCAGCAACAGCTGGACGTTGTGGTGATCGATCACCCCCGGGCTGTAGATCACCAGGAAGAACAGCGCCGCCGTCGACAGGATGATTGCCGGCATCGCGACATTCGCAGCGGCGAAGCGCTGCGAGGCGCGCATGAGCACGAATATGGTCAGCCCGTAGAGGAGGATCGGCCAGATGATCTGCGCGGCGCGTTCGGCAGCGCCCGTGCTGGCGCCCAGCGCATCGAAGGCCATGATGATCAGCGCGAGCGGCGTGTCGACAAGCCGCGACCAATGCATGACGAAGCCGCCCGAGGTGCCCATCCTGTATTGATGGAGATCGAACCAGCTTTGGCCGCCGAGCAGGTCGCGGACCTCGACCAGCCGCAGCATGCTGTCATTGTCGGCGCCATAATTCGCAAGGGTGGGGAAGCCGGAAACGGCGTTGATCCCCAGCACCACCAGCGTGGCGCATAACGCAAGCAGGAGATCGTTTTTCCAACCGGTGCCTTGCACGGTCATGCTGGTCGCAATGCCCTAGAGAATTTCCGCGATCCTGCATCATCGGGCGTAACAAAGCGTAAAGCCGCCGCGGCTGTGGCTGAAAGCGTCAGGCCTGGTTGGCCGCAACCCAGATGACGTGGCGGGCGCCGCGCTTGCCGTTGGCCCGCGTGTTGATCTCCTCGACCGCGAAGGCGGCCTGCTTCAGCCGCCGGGTGAAGCCGCTGTCCGGCCCCTGCGACCAGACCGCCAGGACGCCGCCGGGCGTCAAGGCGGCCCGCGTGGCCGCCAGGCCGGCCGCGCCATAGAGCGTGTCATTGCCCTTGTAGACGATGCCTTCGGGACCATTATCGACGTCGAGCAGGATGGCGTCCCAGGCGGCTTTCTCCGCCCGTATCAGCTGGCCGACATCGGCCTCGCGAATGGTGACGCGAGGGTCGTCGAGGCAGCCGTCGAAGATCTCCGACATCGGGCCGCGCGCCCAGGCGACGACCGCGGGAACGAGTTCGGCAACGGTAACAGCAGCGTCGCCATCGAGCGTGGCGAGAGCGGCGCGCAAGGTGAAGCCCATGCCGAGCCCGCCGATGAGGATGCTTGGCCGCTTGCGGCCGGCGATCCGCTCGCAGGAAAGCCTGGCGAGCGCTTCCTCGGAGCCGCTGAGGCGGCTGTTCATCAGCTCGTTGGTGCCAAGCATGATTGAAAATTCAGCGCCGCGCTGTTTAAGGCGCAGCTCCTGACCGCCGTCGGGCGTGCGGGCGGAATCAAGCTGAACCCAGGGGATCACGGCCTGATTCCACTTGCTGGGTTCATGGCCTAGAACGCGACCGCCGGCTGGCTCCAGCGCGCGGCGAGCAGCCGGTAGGGGATCAGCGCCACGACCGCGATGATCAGCTTGACCGAAAGATCGCCGAGCGCCCAGGAAACCCAGCGCATCGTCTCGACCGGCAGCACGCCCATCAGCGGTGCGGTCTCCAGCGCAAAGCCGTCATTGGGACCGGCAAAGGCGAAGGCCGCGGAGAAGGCGACGCCGAAGAAGACGATCGTGTCGAACACCGAACCGACCAGCGTGCCGAGGATCGGCGCGCGCCACCAGCTCTGCCGGCGCAGGCGGTTGAAGACGGTGACGTCCAGCAATTGCGCGGTGAGGAATGCAGCGCCGGAAGCGGCGGCGATGCGCACCAGCCGGTCGGCGGCGGTCTCGAACTCGATCAGGCCATGGCGGAACAGGAAGGGAGGGATCAGGATCGAGCAGGTCACCGCCGTCATGAAGCCGACGAACACCACCTTACGCGCCACGGCCGGGCCATAGCGGCGGTTGGCAAGGTCGGTGATCAGGAAGGAGAAAGGATAGGTGAAGGCGCCCCAGGTGAGCAGGTCGGCCAGCGACAGGCCGCCGATCTCGCCCTGCATCGGGAACTGCACGAGGATGTTCGACGCCACGACGACGAGCGCCATGGCGGCCACGAAGGGCAAATATCGCGTCAGGAAATTCATTTTTTTATCCTGGGTAATGGAACCAGCGGAGCGTCATGCCGACGCTCGCTCACATTCCGAGCACCGGTCTGGCCGGTGCCCGAGGCGGTCGTCCCCCGCCTGAAAGCTGCTTTAAGCGGCCGACTGCTCGGCAAGCTTCTTGGCGATCTGCTTCTTGAGCAGGCGCGCGCGCTGCGACAGTTCCTTGACGTCGGCCTTGGCCAGGAAGGCGTCGAGGCCGCCGCGATGCTCGACCGAACGCAGCGCGTTGGCCGAAATGCGCAGGCGAACGTTCTGGTTCAGCGCTTCGGAAATCAGCGTCACATTGACCAGGTTCGGCAGGAAGCGACGCTTGGTCTTGTTGTTGGCGTGGCTCACATTGTTGCCAGTCTGGACTGCCTTGGCAGTGAGTTCGCAGGTGCGGGACATCTTGTCTAACCTTCAGTTTCTAAACCTGCCAAACCATTCTGCCCGCGCCAGGCGGCGCGCGGTGTCGGTCAGGCGGCCTTTGGAAAAGTTGGCGTTGCATAGTGGCATTTCACCACTGCGTCAAGCTCCGGGACGTAGCCAGGCGTCATCCTCGCTCCATATAAAGGCCGGATTTCGCACTATAAGCCCTTCGCGAAGGGATATGCCAGGCTGGAGCCGTTGCGTTCCGGCCGCACCGCCAGGGATTCGCCAGCCGCCATGCTCCGTCCATCTCATGCATTCGCCGCCCTGCTTGCCCTTGCCGTGCCGGCAACGAGCTTCGCCGCCGCGGCGCCGCAGTCCTTCAAGGGCGAGTATACGGTATCCTATCTCGGCCTTTCGATCGCCAGGGCGACGTTCTCCAGCCATTATGAGGGCAACAGCTATGCCATCGACGGCACTGTCTCGGCCGCCGGCCTCGGCAAGCTGTTCGACGACACGAAAGGCACGATTTCCTCGAAAGGCACCATTTCCGGCAAGCAGATGCAGCCGCGGGCATTCAGGGCCGATTATACGTCCGGCAAGAAAGCCTCGGTGGTCGACATCCGCTTCAGCAACGGGACGGTCACCTCCACGCAAGTCATTCCCGCGCCAAAGAAGCGCGACCCCAAGAACTGGGTGCCGATCGGAGCTGGAGACCTGAAATCGGTGCTCGATCCTATGGCCGCGACCGTCATCCATGCCGACAGCCTGGACAAGGTCTGCGGGCGCACGGTCAAATTCTATGACGGCGAGATGCGCGCCGACCTGACCTTGACCTATGCGTCCAAGGGTTCGATCTCGGTGCCCGGCTACAAGGGTGATACGGTGACCTGCAAAATGGGCTTCGAGCCGGTGGCGGGTTATCGCAAGGGCCGCAAGGCGTTGAATTTCCTCAAGAACAAGAGCCGCATGCTGGTGACGTTTGCACCGCTCGGCCAATCCGGCGTATATGCGCCAATCCGCGCCACGGTCGGGACCCAGATCGGTCCACTGACCATCAGCGCGGGACGGTTCGAGGCGGTAAATTAGGTCAGGCGCCACCGCGCCGGCGGGGGAAATATGGGGCGCGCAACACTGATCGGGTTTTCGGCGGTCGCCATGTGGGCGTTGCTGGCGCTGCTCACCGACGCCTCGGGCCAGGTGCCGCCTTTCCTGCTTTCGGCCATCACCTTCGCTATCGGCACCTGCGTCGGGCTCGCCGCCCGGCTGGTGATGCCGGCCGCCGACAGAAACCAGAAGATCCCGCCACAGGTCTGGGTGATCGGCATAGCTGGGCTGTTCGGCTATCATTTCTTCTACTTCACGGCGCTGCGCAACGCGCCGGCTGTCGAGGCGAGCCTGATCGCCTATCTGTGGCCGCTGCTGATCGTGCTCGGCTCGGCGCTGATGCCGGGCGAGCGGCTTGCCTGGAACCATGTCGTCGGCGCGCTGCTCGGCCTTGCCGGCACGTTCCTGATCGTCACCAAGGGCGGCGGGCTGGCCTTCGACCCGCGTTACGCCTTCGGCTACGCGATGGCCGCCGTCTGCGCGCTGTTGTGGTCGTCCTATTCGCTCTTGTCACGGCGCTTCCCATCGGTGCCGACCTCGATCGTAACCTGGTTCTGCGCCGCGACGTCGGTGCTGTCGCTGGTCTGCCACCTGCTGCTTGAGAAGACGGTGCTGCCGGATGGTCCTGGACAGTGGCTGGCCGTCATCGGGCTCGGCCTGATGCCGGTCGGCGCGGCCTTCTACGCCTGGGACATCGGCGTCAAGCGCGGCAACATCCAGGTGCTGGGCGCGGCGAGCTATGCCGCGCCGCTTCTGTCGACGCTGGTGCTGATCGCTGCCGGCGTCGCCGAGCCGTCGCTGCGCATCCTCGCTGCCTGCGTGCTCATCACCGGTGGCGCTGCGCTCGCGGCGAAGTCGCTGCTGATCCGCAAGCCGGCGGCGAAAGAGGTCAACGCATGATGCCGTTTCCAGGCGGCGTCGAGGCCAACGCCAACGCGACGCTTTTGTTCTCGTTCGTCGCGGCCGTGATCTACGCCTTTGCGCTCGACATGCCGCCGAAATGGACACGCACGGCGGCAAAGACGCTTGCCGTGGCTTTGCTGGCCGTGCTTGCCGCCATGCAGGGCGGTCCGCTGCTGCTCGTCGCGGCGCTGGCACTCAGCGCGGCGGGCGACGCCTTTCTGTCGCGCGATGGCGAAAAGGCCTTTCTCGGCGGGCTGGCGAGCTTTCTCGCCGGCCACATCGCCTATGTCGCGCTGTTCGCGCAGGCAGGTGTCGGGCTCAGCCTGTTAAGCGCCGAATCCTGGCGCGGCGCGATGGCTTTGGCCATGGCCGCATTCAGCTTCGTCATGCTTACCGTGCTCTGGCGCCGCGTCGGCCCGCAACTGCGCGCGCCCGTGGTCGTCTATGTCGCGGCCATCCTGGCCATGGGCGTTTCGGCGCTCACCACGAGCGACCGCTGGGTGATCGCCGGCGCGGTGCTGTTCATCGCCTCGGACGGGCTGCTGGCAACCGAGCGCTTCCTGCTCGCGGCGATCTCGCCGCATCGCCTGTGGATGCGCTACGCCGTCTGGGTGCTTTATTACGCCGCCCAGCTGGCGATCACGCTAGGTTTTTTGGTCAGTTAAGCGATTTTCGGCTGCCAGCCCGGCTCGGCCAGCTCAAAAGCGGCGAAATCGAAGCCCGGCGCCACGGTGCAGCCGACCAGCGTCCATTCGCCGAGGCTGCGCGTCGATTGCCACCAGCCGGCCGGCACGACGATCTGCGGCCGCTCGCCGGCGGCAAGGGCCGTGCCCAGCACCTGCTCGATGACGTCGCCCGCGCCTTCCTCATGCATCGACAGCGCCAGCGGCGCGCCGGCATAAAAATGCCAGACCTCGGCCGCGTCCTTCACCCGATGCCAGGCCGAAAGCTGGCCCTGCTCGAGTAGAAAATAGATCGCGGTCGAATGACCGCGCGAGCCGCCCGCGGCGTCACGAAACGTCTCGGCGTACCAGCCGCCCTCGGGATGCGGGTGAAGGCCTAGCGTTGCGATGATCTCGGCGGCGCTGGTGGTCATTCGCATTCTTTGTCTTGATGGCATGTCCAAAACCGCTGCGCACTTTTGAGCGACATGCGTCAAAAATTGTCCTTGCGCTTGCGGATCTCGGCGAACACCTCCGCGTCCGAGGCTTTCTCCATGCCGAGATGCTTGCGGATCGCCGGGTCGTGCCAACGCAGGAACGGGTTGGTCGACAATTCCTCTCCGATGGTCGTCGGCAATGTCGGCTTGTTGTCGGCGCGCAGCGCTTCGATCCTCGCCGCGCGCTGCTTCAGCGCCGAGTTGGTCGGGTCGACCGTCACCGCGAAGCGGGCATTGGCCAAAGTGTATTCGTGGCCGCAATAGATGGCGGTTTCGGCCGGCAGCGCCGCCAGCTTCTTCAAAGAGTCATACATGACCGGCGGCTTGCACTCGAACAGGCGGCCGCAACCCAACGCAAACAGCGTGTCGGCGGTGAAGGCCACTTTCGAGGCAGGCAGATAATAGGAGACGTGGCCGGCGGTATGGCCGGGCGTCTCGATGACCTCGATTCGTTCTTCGCCAAGGCGCACGACCGAGCCCTGGCTGACCGTCTCGTCGATGCCGGGGATCTTCGCCTTTTCGGCTTCCGGGCCGACGATACGCAATTTGAAGCGCTCCTTCAGCGCCAGATTGGCTTCGACATGATCTGCGTGGTGGTGCGTGGTGAGGATCAAAGTCGGCGTCCAACCGGTGCGCTTGATCGCCGCCAGAATCGGCGCCTCTTCCGGCGCATCGATGATTGCCGTCTCGCCGCTTTTCGGATCGTGGACCAGCACGCCGAAATTGTCGGTGCGGCACATGAACTGCTCGATTTCGACCGGCATCGCATGTCTCCATTTGTCGTGGCAGACATAGGGCGAGCGGCGGCCGATGTCATCCGCGTTTGTTGAACTGGGCGCCTTTGTTGAACTTGGCGGGCTTCACAGCTACCGTCCCGCGCATGCATTCGGATATCGTCGATCTGCGCTCCTTCTACTCGTCCACGCTCGGCCGCCTGACCGAGCATTCGATCACCATGGCGCTGTCGTCCATATGGGCAACAGTCCCCAACGAGCGGCTGGTCGGCCTCGGCTATACGCTGCCGTGGCTGGAGCGCTTCGGCACCGATGCCGAGCGCGTCTTCGCCTTCATGCCGGCTACGCAGGGCGCGGTGGTGTGGCCGGCATCGGGGCCGGCGGCCACGGCGCTGGTCTTCGACGAGGAGCTGCCGCTGGTCGATTCCTGCATCGACCGCATGCTTCTGGTGCACTCGCTCGAACATGCCGAAAATCCGCGCGAGACGCTGAACGAGATCTGGCGCGTGCTGTCGCCGGCGGGCAGGGTCGTCATCGTCGTGCCCAACCGGCGCGGCGTGTGGGCGCGCTTCGAGCACACGCCCTTCGGTAACGGCCGGCCGTTCTCGCGCGGCCAATTGACCGAATTGCTGCGCGAGGCGAACTTCACCCCGGCGACGTGGAGCGATGCGCTATTCTTCCCGCCGTCGCCGCGGCGTTTCCTGATGCGGTTCCACAATGTGCTTGAAAAGGCTGGCCGGCGGTTCTGGCCGATCTTTTCCGGCGTCATCGTCGTCGAGGCGCAAAAGCGGCTCTATCAGGGCGTACCGGTGGTGCAGCGCGCCTCTCGGCGCGTCTTCGTGCCGGTCTTCTCGCCGCAGGGGGCAACACGGCTTGGCCGGCATGCGACAAACGGCGCGCCTGGCCAAGTGACGCGTTCGTGATCGCCGCGCCTTGCATCGCGCGGCAATCGTCACCCTATCTGAGGCATGCCCGAGCTAAGGCATGCTCGCTCGGCGCGGCGTTCATGACCGCAGCGGAAACCAGGAATATCCTTCATGGACCACCAGACCGATAAAAAGCCGGGGCGGCAGAAACCCGTTGTCTCGGTGGAGGCGAGCAGCCTCGCCGACCAGCTGGCGACGATAAAGCTGGGGCTGGAATCCTCGCCGGTGCGCAGGCAACTTGCCTGGGTCTCCATCGGTATTGTCGCGGTCATCGTCGCAACTTCGATCGGACAGGTCCTGCTCAATCGCTGGAACCAGCCTTTCTACGATGCGCTGGCCCGGCGCGACATGACGGCCTTCCTGCACCAGCTTCTGGTCTTCGCGATGATCGCCGGCGGCCTTCTGGTGCTGAATATCGGCCAGACCTGGCTCAACCAGATGATCCGTCTGAGGCTGCGCGAGGCGCTGACGCTCGACCTGATCGATCAATGGATGCGCCCGGCGCGGGCCTTCCGGCTGGCCAATGCCGGCGCCATCGGCGTCAATCCCGACCAGCGCATGCAGCAGGATGCCGCTCACTTGTCGGATCTGTCGACGGATCTCGGCGTCGGCCTGCTGCAGTCCTTCATCCTGCTTGTCTCCTTCATCGGCGTGCTGTGGGAGCTGTCTTCCGGCTTCGTGTTCCACATCGGCGGCTATTCACTAGCGATACCGGGCTATATGGTCTGGGCGGCCTTCCTCTATGCCGGCATCGCCTCCTGGCTGAGCTGGCTGGTCGGGCGTCCGCTGATCGGCCTCAACAGCGAGCGCTATACCCGCGAAGCGGAACTGCGCTCCTCCATGGTGCGGGTCAACGAGAATGTCGACGCGATCGCGCTCTACCATGGCGAGCCCGACGCCCGGCGCCGGCTGGAGCTTGACCTCGGCACGGTGCTGGGCGCCATGCGGCGGATCTTTACCGCGCAGATCAACCTGTCCTGGGTGACCGACACCTATGGCTGGATAACGGTCGTGGCGCCCATCCTAGTGGCTTCGCCGGTCTATTTCTCAGGCGACATCTCATTCGGCGGGCTGATGATGGCGGTCGGCGCCTTCAACCAGGTCCATTCGTCGCTCCGCTGGTTCATCAATAATATAGGCAGCATCGCGGACTGGCGCGCGACGCTAATGCGCGTCGCCGATTTTCGCATCGCGCTCACCGAAACCGATGCGCTGCACCACAAGGAAAAACGCATCCAGTTCGTCGAAAACTCCGATGGCAGCCTGACCTTCGACAGCCTTGAAGTGGCTTCGCCGGAAGGCTGCACGAAGCTTGCCCAGACGGAAGTCGAAATCCACGCCGGAGAGCGTGTCATGATCACCGGCGAGCCGGGCGCCGGCAAGACATTGTTCTTCCGCGCCATTGCCGGCCTGTGGCCGTGGGGGAGCGGCCGGATCGGCCTGCCGGCCGGCGAGACCCCCATCTTCGTCCCCCGCGTGCCGTACTTCCCGGCCGGCACGTTGCGCGAGGTCCTCGACCATCCGAACGGCGAGGCCCCGGCCAACGATGCCGAGATCGCGGCGGTGCTCGAGGAGGTCGGTCTCGATCACCTGGCAACGGCCCTCGACCATCCCGGGCGGTGGGAACGTGAGCTCGGTGATGACGAACAACGTGCGCTGGCTTTCGCCAGGCTCGCTTTGCGCAAGCCGAAATGGGTGATCATCGACGAAGCCCTCGACGCGTTCGACGGCCCGACCCTGCGGCGCGTGCTGGCTATGCTGCAGAAGCGTCTGCCCGAAACCGCGATCGTCAATATCGGGCGCGGTCAGCACAACAATCAGTTTTTTCCGCGCTCGCTGAACATCGTCAAGGATACCGGCGCGCCGGCTTTGAAGCCGGCCCGTGTCCGCGCCGGCGCGATCGAGCCACCACCCATCGCTGCCCGTCACAGGAAGAAATAGCTTTATTTTCGCCGTGATCGCCGGGAAAATTCGCCGGTTCGTTCGAGGCCGCCATGCTTGCGATGCTCGGCCTGCTTGTGTGCCTTGCCTGCGCCGAGGCGGCGCCATTGCCTATACCGGGCAAAGGCGCGCCGGTGGACGTGGAACTCGTGCTTGCCGTCGACATCTCGCAGTCGATGGACGAGCGTGAACTTGCGCTGCAGCGCACCGGCTATGTCGAAGCGCTGCGCCACCCCGACTTCATCAACGCTGTACGCTCGGGTCCAAATGGCCGCATTGCGCTCGCCTATTTCGAATGGGCGGGCGTCGTGCGCGAGGACGGGGCCATTGCCTGGCAGATTATCGACGGCGAGGACAGCGCCAACGCCTTCGCCGACAAGATCGCCGCGCGGCCGTTCCGCAGCTTCCGCGGCACTTCGATTTCAGGCGCCCTCGGCTTCGGTGCCGGGCTCCTGGAGAGAACCGGCTTTTCGGCGCCACGCCACGTCATCGACATATCGGGAGACGGGCCCAACAATACCGGACTGCCGGTCACCGCAGTCCGTGACGCTGCCGTCGCCAGGGGTGTCGTCATCAACGGCCTGCCTATACTCATCAGTCCGTCGCCGAGTGTCGGCCGTCTCGACCGCTACTACGCCAACTGCGTGACCGGAGGAGCCGGTTCGTTCGTGCTGCCGATCTACGCGGCGTCGGAATTCTCGACCGCCGTCCGCCACAAGCTGGTCCAGGAAGTCAGCGGCCTGACAAACGCCAGATCCTTCCACGTCGAGGACGCGGCGCCCGTCGATTGCCTGTTGGGCGAGCGCCTGCGGCAGCGGTTTTCCGATCCGTATTTTCCGGAACTCGACAGATAGCCGTCTTGCGGTTCTCTCAGACCGCCCGGGCCCCGTATTTGGCGCGGAACTCGTCGTAGCAGTCGCGCCGCCAGCGGCGGCCAACGACATAGCCGCGCAAGAGTTCGGCCGGCGTGTAGCCGAGCGACTTGGACGACCGGTTGGCGTGATAGCCCGAAAACGCCTGCGGAAACCTGCCCTTGAGGATATCGGCGATGATCTGGCGCGCAATCATGTAAGGCGGAACGTCAGGATAGCGGTCGGCGATGTAAGGATGCTTGTCGATCAGACTGGCGTAGGCCTGGACATAGCCGTCGCGGCGGCCGGATATCGAATTCTCCGAATTGTACTTCTTCCAGTCGATGTCTTCGGACAGCAAGGCGCCGCCGCGTTGGGCAAAGCGCAGCAGCAATTCGCGATCCTGCATGCGCGTGATGTCGCTGTCGTAGCCGCCGATCGCGAGCAGCGACTCGTGCCTTGCCGTGATCGCCGATCCGGCAATGAAGATGGTCTGCGAGACCAGGGCGCGCTGCAGCGTGCTCTTGTCGAGGAAGGCGCCGCGATTGATGCATTTGGTGCTGCGGCCGCCTTTCAGCGATATGAACGAGCTGATGAGGACTTCGAGCGAGGGTTTCCCGTCGAAGCGTGCTAGCGTCCGTTCCAGCCGGTCGGGCAGGTAGACATCGTCCGAATCGAGGAACGTCACGACCGGCGCCCGCGCCCGCTCTATGCCTGCATTGCGCGCGGCATTGGCGCCGCGCCATTTCGCGCCGACATAAATCAGCCTCGGATCGCGGATCTCGGCGAGCGCGGCGGCCGTCCCGTCGGTCGAACCGTCGTCGACCACGATGTGCTCGAAGCGGGTAAATGTCTGCGCCAGAACGCTTTCCACCGCCCGCACGACCTGACTGCGCCGGTTGTGGGTCGGCGTGATCACCGAGATCAGCGGAACATCCTGGCGCGATATCATGCTGCCACCACCGGTCGGATCTGGCGTGTGTCGGATGGGTCTGATGGCTATCTTCGTGTCCCACCTTTGACTTGCGGCCAACATTACAAAAAAGCCACCTTTGTGTCACGCCAAGCCGGCCGAGAAATTCCGAAACTGGTGGCTTTTCCGCAACATTGCAATCTGATGGCAACACAATCGGCCGCTCCGTTGATTGGAGGGTGCGGCAACAGGGGTCCAAGCGACGGCTTATCCCGATGACGTCCGAGGTAATCGACCGAACTATCTGGTTCCCGCATGGTGATCCCACGAAGCCGGGGGATCGGCTTGGATCCATCAAGGAGCAGGACCATGACCGCTTACGCCGTTGCCCATATGCGCCAAGTCACGCCGGGTCCCTGGATGATCGAGTATCTCGAGAAGATAGACGCCACGCTGATGCCATTCGGCGGGCGTTTCATTGTCCATGGCGGCGATGTCGAGCTTGTCGAGAACAACTGGCCGGGGCACCTAATCGTCATCGAATTCCCCGACAGGCAGCATGTGCGGGATTGGTACAATTCGCCGGCCTATCAGGCGATCCTTTCGTCGACGGCGTCGAGCATCCGCACAAGGCTACGGATGTGCTTGGCTAGCAGAAACAGCGCCTGTGTCCTGAGCTGGAAATCGGCAGAGTTTTTTCTGCGCAATTCCGGATTACACGCTTCTGCTGAAATTGCCCTAGCTGTGCCCGACATAGGCGGGCACGGTTTCGATCTCATCGCGAACGAAGCCGGCGGCCAGGCCGAAATGGCCAAAAAACGCCAGAGTGTAGAATGCAAGGCCGACCACCAGCGAAAACGGGATTTGCCAAAGCGGCATACCCGTTCTCGGCGCATGACTTATGACGCGTCGTATCGTGCGCCACGACATGGTTCCCCAGCGGCTGAGCGACTTGACGATCCGCTGGACGCGGGTGGGGGAATGGAGCTCGACGAACTTTCTGTCGGCATCCCTGCCGGTCACCAGCGCGCGCCAATAGAAGAAGCGCCAGCCGCGTGGCGAGTAATGGTGAACGCGCGCGTCCACGTTGACTATTTTGTGGCCCTCGCTCCAAAGCTGATGCATCAGCAGCGTGCACGAGACCTTAAAGCCGTTGTGTGGTGGAAATGGGTGGCTGGATATCCAGTCGTGCCGGAAAGCGATGTTGTTGGCGTTGATAGCACGCTTCGAGGCGAACCTTTTATCTCCCTCGGACATTGGGAAGAACCAGATCAATGCGAAGGTTCGCGAAAAGAAGTCATCGTATGAAAGATAGGTGTGCCCATTCACACAGATGGTTTCAGGCCGGTCGACGAAGGGTTTCAGTAGAGTTGAGAGCCAGTTCCGTTCCGGAACTGTATCGGAATCGAGAAAAACAAGGATGTTTCCTTCGCTTGAAGCAATGCCGTTGTTCTTGAGGTCGTAGTATCTGCCGCCGGGAGAGGCAGCGAAGGCCAGGTCGGCAACCTGCGCCAATTGGGGCGCTTCGGTTACTATGCTGCTTCTCAATGAGACGGCGTCAATTTCGAGGCCGCCATGTGAAACAATGACCTTCGGCCTGGCAAATCCGTTGGCGGAAACCTGGGCGATTTCGCGCGCCAATGCCTTCAGCCCAAGGCCAATCTCGTCCCAGTCGATGGATTTGGCATTCTCCATCTCTAGGACAACCGAATAGGTTCGCCGTTCCGCCATCATGTTCCACCCACCCGGCGCGAGATTTATCAAACAGATCGGAGCGAAGCCACCCTCAGCGCTTCAGCAAAAACACCGCCTGCTGACCAAAAAAATTCCAGAACCACCAGGGCATCGATAGGCCGATCTTTTGGCCGGTTGCGTCGAGTGCGGTCGCCTTTTCGACGGTCGCGCCAAGCTCCTCGCACAGATTGACGAAGTCGCGGATGGTGCAGAAGTGGATATTGGGCGTGTCGTACCAGGAGTAGGGCAGGTCCTTGGTGACCGGCATCCTGCCCTTGATCAGCAGCGAAAAGCGCACGCGCCAATGGCCGAAATTGGGGAAGGAGACGATGGCGCGGTTGCCGATCCGAAGCAGCTCGTCGAGCACGACCTTCGGGTTGCGCGTCGCCTGCAGCGTCTGCGACAGCACGACGAAGTCGAAGCCCTTGTCGGCGTAGAATTTCAGATCCGTGTCGGCGTCGCCTTGGATAACCGACAGCCCGCGCGCCACGCATTCGTTGACTCCGCGCTGCGACAGTTCCAGCCCGCGGCCGTCGACCTGCTTGGTCTCCTGCAACAGTTCCAAAAGCACGCCGTCGCCCGAGCCGACGTCGAGGACGCGCGAACTGGGCGGGATGAGATCGGTGACGACTTCGAGGTCGACACGCTGGGCGCGATTGACGCTCACGGCTTCGCCTCCTGCATGACGCATGATACCGGCCCGAAAAGTGTGCAATTTTTTGCGTTCGCCGACCTTCGGTTCGGGGTCATGCGCTAAGCCCCCTGGCGCGGGCGGCGGAGGCGATGAAGCCGTTGATGGCCGCGAACAGCTCCGGCTCGTCGAGCAGAAAGGCGTCGTGGCCGCGGTCGGTCTCGATCTCGACGAAGGAGACGGAAGCGCCCGCCGCGTTCAAGGCATGCACGATCGAGCGGCTCTCCTCGGTCGGAAACAGCCAGTCGCTGGTGAAGGAAACCAGGCAAAAGCGCGTCTTGGTACCGGCGAAGGCGTCGGCGAGGCGCCCGCCGTGATCTGCGGCAAGGTCGAAATAATCCATCGCGCGGGTCAGATAGAGGTAGGAATTGGCGTCGAAGCGGTCGACGAAAGTCATGCCCTGGTGGCGCAGATAGCTCTCGATCTGGAAATCGGCGTCGAAGCCGAAAGTCAGCGCCTCGCGGTCCTGCAAATTGCGGCCGAACTTGCGGTGGAGTGCTGCTTCCGAAAGATAGGTGATGTGGGCGGCCATACGCGCGACGGCGAGCCCCTTTTCCGGCCGCTTGCCGAAATCGAGATATTTGCCGCCATGCCAGTCGGGATCAGCCATGACGGCCTGCCGGCCGACCTCATGGAAGGCGATGTTCTGCGAGGAATGGCGGGCGCCAGTAGCGATCGGCAGGGCGCAGAACACGCGCTCCGGATAGCTTGCGGCCCATTCCAGCACCTGCATGCCGCCCATCGAGCCGCCAAGCACGCAAAACAGCTTCTCGATGCCGAAATGGTCGATGAGCATCGCCTGCGCGCGCACCATGTCGCGGATGGTGATGATCGGCAGGTCGAGCCCGTAGGGCTTGCCGGTCGCCGGGTTGGTCGAGGCCGGGCCGGTCGAGCCGAGGCAGCCGCCGACGACGTTGGAGCAGATGACGAAGAAACGGTTGGTGTCGATGATCTTGCCAGGGCCGATCAGCACCTCCCACCAGCCCGGCTTGCCGGTCACCGGATTGGTGTTGGCGACGTGCTGGTCGCCGGTCAGCGCATGGCAGACGAGGATGGCATTGGAGCGCGCGTCGTTGAGCGTGCCGTAGGTCTGGTAAGCGATCTGGAAAGGCGAGAGCAGCGTGCCGGCATCGAGCTTCAGCGGCTTGTCGGGGCCGAACTGCAGCACCGGGCTCGACGGATGGTCGACCTCGTCCTTGGTTCTTGCAGCGCGCTGAGCGGCCATGTCCGTCCTCATCCTGTGTCGCAACGGTCTCGTCCCGATGCGGTGTCCGGCCGGCGGCGGACAACAAAAAACCGGCATTGCCGTCGCAAAGCCGGTTACAGGTTGCAAACGGCCCTTTAGCGAGTTGTTTAACGTGGCTGCAAGCCGACCGGCCAAATCACCACGGAAGTCTGGCAGCCCTTCTAGGACCAGCGCTGCGCTTCGTCAACGGGTAGCCTCTCTCGGGTAGCCTCTCTCGCAGGCGCCGGCACTCGACATTCCAGCCCGTGGCCTGTATTTCCGCTGCGGCCTTGAAGGCCTTTCGACGGATTTGTGACATGAAGCAGGATCAGCCCCGTCCGACGCCCCGCGCGGGCATCATGGACATCGAGGCCTACGTGCCGGGAAAAAGCACCGCGCCGGCCGGCGTGACGAAAGTCTACAAGCTGTCGTCGAACGAAAACCCGCTCGGGCCCTCGCCGAAGGCGATCGAGGCCGCGCGCGAGGTGGCGGCTAAGCTCGATGTCTATCCGGACGGCTCCGCCCGCCGGCTGCGCGAGGCGATCGCCGAAGTGCATGGGCTGAACCCGGCCAACATCATCTGCTCCAACGGCTCCGACGAGATCCTTGGTCTTTTGGCGCAGACCTATCTCGCGCCGGGCGACGAGGCCGTTTTCACTGAACACGCCTTCATGGTCTACAAGATCTACATCCAGGCGGCCGGCGCCAAGCCGGTGGCGGTCAAGGAAACCGACGAGCGCGCCGATATCGATACGATCCTTGCCGCGGTCACGCCGGCGACGCGGATCGTGTTCCTCGCCAACCCTAACAATCCGACCGGCACCTACGTGCCGTTCCAGGAAGTGCGCCGGCTGCACGCGGCATTGCCGAAGAACGTGCTCCTGGTGCTCGACGCCGCCTATGCCGAATATGTGCGGCGCAACGACTACGAGGCCGGCATTGAGCTGGCGGGCAGCTCCGAAAACGTGGTGATGACCCGCACCTTCTCCAAGCTCGGACTCGGCGGCGCGCGCATCGGCTGGATGTATGGGCCGGCGCACATCGTCGATGCGATCAACCGCGTGCGCGGCCCCTTCAACGTCAACGCGACCGCGATCGAGGCCGGCATCGCCGCGATCCGCGACCGCGCCCATATCGAGCGCAGCGTGACGCATAACGAGAAATGGCTGGCCTGGCTCAGCGCCGAGCTGACCGGGCTTGGCCTGCGCGTCACGCCCAGCGTCGGCAATTTCGTGCTGATCCACTTTCCCGACAGCAAGAAACATTCAGCGGCGGCCGCGGACGATTATCTGAGCGCGCGCGGCTATATCCTGCGCCGCGTCACCGGCTACGGCTTTCCCAACGCGCTGCGCATGAGCGTCGGCACCGAGGAAGCCAATCGCGGCGTCATCGACGCGCTGAAGACCTTCCTGAAAAGCTAGAACACCATGACATCACCGATGTTCGAGAAAATAGCGCTGGTCGGTATCGGCCTTATCGGCTCGTCGCTTGCCCGCGTCGTCCGCCGCGAGGGCCTGGCGCGCCATATCGCCATCGCGACGCGCAGCGCTTCGACGCTCAAGCGCGCCGAGGAGCTTGGCCTTGGCGATTCCTACAGCACCGATGCTCGCGATGCCGTGCGCGACGCTGATCTCGTTATCGTCTCGGTTCCGGTCGGCTCGTCCGGCGAGGTCGCGGCCGAGATCGCGCCCGCGCTGAAGAAGGGCGCCGTCCTCACCGATGTCGGCTCGACCAAGGCCTCGGTGATCGCGCAGATCGAACCGCATGTGCCGGAAGGCGTGCACTTCATCCCCGGACATCCGCTGGCCGGCACGGAAAAGTCCGGGCCCGATGCCGGCTTTGCCGATCTCTTCGAGAATCGCTGGTGCATCTTCACGCCGCTGCCGGGCACCGATCCCGCCGCGCTCGAGACGCTTTCGGAATTCTGGCGGCGCTGCGGCTCCAACATCGACACGATGGACCCGCAGCATCATGACATGACGCTGGCGATCGTTTCGCATCTGCCGCATATCATCGCCTATAATATCGTCGGCACGGCGGACGATCTGGAAGCGGTGACCAAGAGCGAGGTCATCAAATATTCCGCTTCCGGTTTCCGCGACTTCACCCGTCTTGCCGCCTCCGACCCGACCATGTGGCGGGACGTGTGCCTGCACAACAAGGACGCGATCCTGGAGATGCTGGCGCGTTTCTCGGAGGATCTGGCCTCGCTGCAGCGGGCGATCCGCTGGGGCGACGGCGAAAAGCTGTTCGACCTCTTCACCCGCACGCGTGCCATCCGCCGCTCGATCATCGAGGCCGGCCAGGACATCGATGTGCCGGATTTCGGCCGGCAGGCCGTCGAGCACCCCAAAGGGAACTGATATTCAGGTGAGGCCGGTCTGCAAATGGCGGCTCCCTGCGCTTCCGGTGCTCACGTACTTCAAGTACGCTCCGCTCCGGTTCTCGGGACCCACCATTTTCGACTCGGCCTGACCTGAATCTCAGCTCCCTTTGCCTTCTCGGGCTGGTGGCCAGTGGGCCGCCATCATGGCCAGCGTTTCGGTCCGATCCGGCGCGCCGAGGCGACCGCCGAAGCGCAGGCATTTGAGCGCCGCGGCAGCGCTGGCAAAGCGCAACGCTTCCTCCATTGGCATAGCCTCGGCGAGGCCGACGGCGAAGGCGCCGTGGAAGACGTCGCCGGCGGCGAGCGTGTCGATCGCCTTGACCTTCGGCGCCTCGACATGGCGCACGCGCCCGGTCGCCCGATCATGCCACCAGGTGCCGGCGGCGCCCCCGGTCACCGCGACAAAGGCGTCGGTGCGCGAGGCGAGGTCGACGCAGGCGCTTTCAGGATCGAGCGCGTGGCCGCAGACGATGCGCGCCGCCGGTTCCGACGCGACGATATGCGTGGCCAACGGCAAGAGCCGCTCCAGCACCTCGACCGGCGCGGTGTCGGCGTCCAGGATTGCCGGACGGCCGATCGATCTGGCCGCGCCCAGGGCGAGCGCCGCAGCGCCCGGCCAGCGGACATCCACCAGCACGGCGTCGAAGCCGGAGAGATCGGCAAGCGGCAGCGCCTCGGGATCGGCCTGGGTCTTTTTGTCGTAGAAGGGGACGATGATGCGCTCGCCATGCGCATCGACCACGATCGCGGCCAGCGCCGATCGCGCGCCGGGAACGCGGCGGATAAGGCTGCAGTCGACGCCTTCGGCTTGGATGTCGGCGATCAGCTGGTCGCCGACAGGATCGTCGCCCGCGCTCGCCCAAAGCGAGACTTCGGCGCCGAGGCGATGCGCGGCGCAGGCGGCGCTTGTCGCCATGCCGGAGGCGATCTGGATGCCGTCGCTGGCGATGAACTTGCCCTGATGCGCTGGCAGCGCCTCGACGCGAAGGATAGTGTCGAGGGTGAAGGCGCCGACGCTGAGCAGTCTGACCGGCTTCGCCATTGTCGTGTTGCTCTTCTTAGTCGGCATGGTCTTACCCGAAAACCGGTTCCCACTTTTTGCTACGCTGACCTTCGGTTCGGGACCATGCTCTATTCGACCGGCTTGATCTTGCCGAGCGGGATGAACCCCAGCGAGGCCTTGCCCTTGACGATCTTGAGCGGCAAGGACGGCTCCTTGCCGAGCATGGCAATGGCAGCAAAGCCCTGCTCGATTTCGCTTTTGTGCTCGGGAACCGCGCCGGCAAGGATAGATGCTACCGCCTTTGGGTCGTTGAGCTTGATAGTCAGGTCCCCGTTGACCAGCCCTTCCGCGTCTACGGAGACCGGTCCGGACACGGTGATGCGGGCCGTGCCGGACGACAGGTCGAGCCTGGCGATCTGGATCGACTGGCCGCGCAGGCTCTTCGGGGGTGCGGCGATCAGCGCCACGCCGTTCTTGAGCGTTACGTCGCCACTGCCGTCCAGCGCCGGCAGAACGCGTCCGTCGATGGCATCCGCGTTGATCTCCAGGTCGCCGAAGCTGCCGATGTAATTGATATCCTGACGTATCGGCTGCAGCTGGCCGGCCGCCTTGCCGGCGCTGAACAATTGCATCGGATCCGTGTCATCTTGCGGATCGGTCTGACCGTTCAGGCCTTCGGCCCGCAGCGAGACACTCCGCGGCAGCGGCCACCACACTTTGACATTGGCCTGCAGCTGGTCCCAGTCGATCCAAAGCGGCGGCACGCCGGGCGCCATCGTCCGCAGCGGTCCGCGCAGATCGGCGACCGGCGACAGCGGTGCGGTGATCCCGGCGACGGCGTTGAAACTTCCGGTGGAGGCGGCGACTTTGCGGGCGTCGTCCTCATAGGCGATGTTGTCGCAGGAAACCGTGAAGCTCATCGGATAACCGCTGACGGTGAGGTTGGCGCAGCCGGCGGCGATACCTTTGCTGCCCAGCCTCGCCACCGCCTGTTCGGCCTCGGTCTTGAGTCTGTCGGCGAGATAGAACCAGCCGCCGCTGTAGATGGCGAACAGCACCAGGATGAATCCGACAAGCCAGAACAGCCGGCGGCGAAGTTTGGGCGATCGCTCGTCACTTGACGTCATGCTGCGGCTCTCGTTAACCCCGCCGAGCGGGCATTTACCAATACGCAAACAAACGGGGACAGAAGAAGCACCTTGGCGGCGCAGTGTCGTTCACTCGAATGCGATCAGGCTTGGCGATATGGGCGATTTTTGGGTTTTTGGCTATGGGTCGCTGATCTGGCGGCCCGGATTTGCCCATGTCGAGACGCGCCGCGCCCGGCTCTACGGCTATCGCCGCTCGCTTTGCGTCTATTCCTTCGTGCATCGCGGCACACGCGCCCGGCCAGGCCTGGTGCTCGGCCTCGACCGGGGCGGCTCCTGCGTCGGTCTTGCCTACCGTGTTCCCGGCAATTTGCGCGACGAGGTGCTTTCCTATCTGCGCGAACGGGAATTGGTGACCAGCGTCTATCTCGAACGCATGCTCGATGTCCGGCTGGGCAAGGACGGGAAAGGAGAGGGCGGCTCGGTCGAGGCGGTCGCCTACATCGTCGACCGCCAGCATGAGCAATATGCCGGCGCCCTCGATGCCGATCATGCGGCAAGGATCGTTCGCGGCGCCGTCGGCCAATCCGGCCGAAACGAGGACTATGTCTTGAGCACGCTCGAGCACCTCGAGGCGCTCGGCATCCGCGATCACTGGCTGGAGGAGGTGGGCCGTCGGGTCGCGTCTTCGTGAAGCGCTGGTCCGATCAAAAAACAAAACCATGCCTTTGACCTCGTCCGGCCACGACCTAGCTTAGCGGCATCCCATCCTTGGGCGTCAGGCCCGTTCCAGCACCACGGAGATCAGTCTTGCAGAAACGTCGTCTCGGTCGCACCGACCTTTCCATCGCGCCGCTGGTACTGGGCGGCAACGTCTTCGGCTGGACCGCCGACGAGAAGACCTCCTTCGACCTGCTCGACCGGTTCGTCGCTGCCGGCTTCAACGCCGTCGATACGGCCGATGCCTATTCGCGCTGGGTGCCGGGCAACAAGGGCGGCGAATCGGAAACCATCATCGGCAACTGGATGAAGAGCCGCGGCAACCGCGATCATGTCACCGTCATCACCAAGGTCGGCTCCGACATGGGCCAGGGCAAACGCGACCTCTCGGCTGCCTATATCGAAAAGGCGGTCGAGGCGTCGCTGAAGCGGCTGCAGGTCGATGTCATCGACCTCTACCTGTCGCACTGGCCGGACCCGGCCACGCCTTACGAGGAAACGCTCGGCGCCTATCAGCGGCTGCTCGAAAAGGGCAAGATCCGCTATCCCGGCTGCTCCAATCTCGATGCCGGCCAGTTGCGCGCCGCGCTCGACGTCGCCAGCCTGCGCAGCCTGCCACGTTACGAGGTGCTGCAGCCCGAATATAATTTGTACGACCGCTCGTCGCTCGACGGACCGCTGCTCGACCTCTGCAAGGCGGAGGATATCGGCGTCATCACCTATTTCAGCCTGGCCAAGGGATTTTTGAGCGGCAAATACCGCAGCAAGGCCGATCTCGGCCAGAGCGCGCGCGGCGAAGACGTCGCCGAATATCTCAACGATCGCGGCATGCGCATCCTTTCCGCGCTCGATGCCGTGGCCGAACGCCATTCGGCCAAGCAAGCGGAAGTGGCGCTGGCCTGGATCATCGCGCGGCCGGGCGTCACCGCGCCGATCGCCAGCGCCACCACGCCGGCCCAGATGGACAGTCTGATACGCGCCGCGTCGCTCAAGCTTTCGGCCGACGATATCGCGGCATTGGACCGGGCCAGCGCCTGAGACGGGCGCTGTGCACGAACGTCCAAGACGGCCATGGCGATCCCTCCTAAGTCCTGTCGCATCGCGGCAGGACGAGGTTCGGTATGGCTGGTGGTGTTCTGGGCGCGGCACAGTCTTGGCAGCAGGTGCTGGCGTTCATCGTGACCGCGACTGTCGTCATGGGCAGTCCGGGACCGGCGACGATCAGCGTGACCGCCGTCGGCGCGGCTTTCGGTCTGCGTCCTTCCCTGGGTTACACGTCTGGCGTGGTGCTCGGCACGATCGCCGTGCTTCTGGCGGTGGCGGCCGGGATTTTCGGCATGCTGACCTCGGTGCCGGGAGTGGCGCCGGCGCTGGCGATTCTTTCGGCCGCCTACATCCTTTATCTCGCCTTCAGAATAGCGACCGCGCCGCCATTGGCGGAGCGCGGGAGCACGGCGACGAAGCCCGATTTCCTCGGCGGCTTCATGCTGGCCGTCGCCAACCCCAAAGCCTATGTGGCGATCGCCGCCGTGTTCGCCAGCGCCGCGTCGCAGGCCGATACGCTCGGCGTCTCCACCAGGCTGCTGGTGCTCGCCGCGATGATCGCCGCCATACACGTCGCGTGGCTGCTTGCAGGGACGGCGTTCGCGCGCGTCCTGCGCCTTCCGCTGGCCTCGCGGATCATCAATCTGGTGTTTGCCGCCATCCTGGTGCTGACGACCCTGCTGGCGGCGCTGCGGTAGCCGATCAGGTTTTCGCGACTACGCCGAGTTCCGCCAGGCGCTTCACCGCCGTCGGCGGCATGGGCGGCGGGTTCGCCGCCTGCGCGGCCTCGACGAGCATCTGGTCGCAGGCGGCCTCGGTCTCGCCGATCAGCCGCTGCATGAATTCCTCCTTGCCGAGCCCTGGCGGGATCGCGGGCAAGAAGCGGGCCTTGATGGTGCCCGGATAGCGCAGGAACTTGCGGCGCGGCCAGTAGAGACCGGCAACATGGGCAACCGGGACCACGGGAACGCCGAGCTGCGTGTAGAGCTCCACGATGCCGTATTTGTAAGACGGCTCGGCGCCCGGTGGGCGGCGGGTGCCTTCGGGGTAGATGATGAGCTGGCGCGGATTGCGGTTCATCTCCTGCCTGGTCGCGACGACGACCGCCTTCAGCGCTTTCGAACGGTTGCCGCGGTCGACCGGGATCATGCGCATCTTCATGATGTACCAGCCGAAGAACGGGATCCAGGTCAGCTCGCGCTTCAGGATGTAGAGCGCGTCGTCGAGATAGGGGAAGAAGGCGATCGCGTCCCAGAAAGACTGATGCTTCGGCGCCAGGATGAAGGAGCCTTCGGGCAGGTTCTCGACACCGGTGATCTCGCTCTTCGTCGCGGCGATCTTGTCATAGAGCCACATCGAGGTCCGCGACCAGAATTTCGGCACGAACCAGGCGCGGTGGCGCGGCGACAGGAAATAGAAAGGCGTCCAGAAGATCATCTGGACGACTAGGCTGAGATAGAAGACGAGGTTGAACGCCAGCGAGCGGATAATGAGCATGCAAAGGGCCCGTGAGGAAGTGTGCGTTGGTTACACCAAGCGGCGCAAAAAAGGAAACGGCGCCTTGGTCGAACGGTGCCCCTACAACGAGCCTGCCAGCCGTTCCTTCAGGCGCGGTGCTGCAAAATCGAGGAAGGCGCGCAGCTTCACCGGCAGCCGGCCTTGGCCGGCATGGACAAGGCTCACCGGCCAGGGCGGCGGCTCGAACGGCTCCAGCACCACCCGCAGCGCGCCGGCGCGCACGGCGGCATCGGCCTGGTAGGAGAGCACTTTCGTCAGGCCAAGCCCGGTGATCGCGGCATCGATCGCCGCCTCGGCGGTGTTGACCTGCAGGCGCGAGCGGACCGCGACCGTGGTTTCCGTCTTGCCCGCTCCGAAACTCCATGTCGCGGGAGCGGCAAGACCTTCGAAGGTGATGCAGTTGTGGCCCGCCAGCTCCGGCGGTTTCTCCGGCGTGCCATGCATGGCGAGATAGGCCGGGCTTGCGCAGACGATGCGGCGGATCGAGCCGACGCGGATCGCAACCATGGCCGAATCCGGCAGCTCGCCGATGCGCACCGCCAGATCGATATGCTCTTCGACCAGTTGGGTGATCCGGTCCGACAAAGTCAGGCGGACATCCACCTGCGGATAGACGGCGAGAAAGCCGGTGATCACCGGCAGCACATGCAGGCGGCCGAAGACGACCGGCGCCGTGATGACCAGCTCGCCGGTCGGGCTCGAATATTCGCCGGCCGCCATGCGTTGGGCTTCGCTCACTTCGTCGAGGATGCGACGGCAGGCGGTCAGGTATGACTGGCCGGCATCGGTCAGCGTCAGCCGCCGCGTCGAGCGGTTGAGCAGGCGCGTCCCCAAGTGCTTCTCCAGTTCGGAGAGCTTGCGGCTCACGGTCGCCAGCGGGATGCCGGCGCGGCGCGCGGCGGCGGAAAGGCTGCCGGCCTCCGCCGTGGCGACGAACAGGGACATAGCGTCGAGGCGGTCCATTATTCTTCCGAAATATGGAAAGATAGATTGCAAATATGCTCTCTACATCCGGTTTTCGGAAGAGTCTAATTGATGTGCGATCCTGTCCGGGGAGCGCCAGCATGTATGAATTCACCAGCGACGTCGCCTTCACGCCGACCGTCAAAGCCATCCAATCCCGCAAGGGGTCGCGTAATTCCTATGCGCGCGTCGAGCAGCGCGGCGGCTGGCGGGCAACAATCGAGCCGGACCTCGCCGCCTTCATCGAAGCGCAGACCAGCGTGTTCCTGGCGACGGCCAATGCCGAAGGCCAGCCCTACATCCAGCATCGCGGCGGGCCGGCCGGTTTCCTCAAGGTGCTCGACGAGCACATGATCGGCTTTGCGGATTATTCCGGCAATCGGCAGTTCATCACCCAGGGCAATCTCGAGGATAACGACCAGGCCTTCCTGTTCCTGATCGATTACATGCTCAGGCAGCGCATCAAGATCTGGGGCAGAGCGCGTGTCGTCGAGAATGACCCGGAGCTGACGGCGAAGCTGATGCCGGCGGACTACAAGGCGCGGCCGGAGCAGGCGATCCTCTTCACGGTCACGGCCTGGGATGCCAATTGCCCGCAGCATATCCCCCAGCGTTTCGAAGCGGCGGACGTCGCGGCCGCCCTTGCCGAGCGCGACCGGCGCATAGCCGGCCTGGAGCAGGAGATTGCCCGCCTGCGCGATAGTGCGGCGGCTCGGAGCAATTCCAGGAAAAATGTGAGCGGTTAGGCTCGGCACCTTCGCCGTAGCCTTCCGTCGGGAATTGCGTCAAACCAAAGAGATAGAGCGTTCGCCGTTTCCGTGAAACGCTCTAAGCTTTAGTTCTTCACCACGGTTGATGCTTCCGCCAGCGTGACGCCCTCGGGCGTCGCGCGAAGCGGCAGGAAGCCGCGCGCCAGCGACAGCACATATTTGCTGTATTCGGTCAGCAGCACGCGCAGCGCTTCCGGCTTGGTCAGCCAGCCGCCATTGCCGAGGTTGGTGTTGACCACCGGATAGGGCTCCAAGCGCGCGCCATGCAGCAGCCGGCCCATCTCGAGCAGGCTGCGCGGCATGTGGTAGTTGTTGGTGACGATGATGATGCTGCCATAGGCGTGGTTCTCCACCCATTTGGCGCTTTCCTCGGCGTTGCCGATGGTGTCGAGCGCGGCGCGGTCGATATCGACGCAGCAGGAGAAGAGCTGCCTGTCGCCGCCCATTGCCGCCTGCAGTTGGCGCCTGGTAGCCGACGGATGGACGCCGCTGATCAGCAAGCGTTCGCCTTTGCCGGAGGCCAGCAGGTCCATCGCCGCATCGAGCCGCGACTGCCCGCCGGTGAGCACGATGATGGCATCGGCCCTGGCCGGATTGGCCGGAGTCGTCATATGGCTGACCTTGTCGGCAAACCAGCCGAAGCCGCCGGCAAAAAGCACCAGCGTGGCGAGAACCACGAAACCGCAGACGCGCAAGGCGAGCCGCAGGCGACCAAGCCCGGCGGAGGCAGCGCTGCGCATACGCATCGCCGGCATCCGTCCAGCCGTCTCGATCGAATCCCGCGCTTCCATCATCCCCGGTTAATCCTGAAAGCTTCTAAATGGTTAACTCCGAAATGCCGCTATTGATAGGCAGGACGGCGCACATTGCGTTACGGCAAGTGTCCCACCTGTGATCGTTGTCTTGTTTGAATATAGCGCTTTGCGCTGTTTTCCGGATTGATCTCATGGGTCAGCCCGCATCCGGCTGGCGAACGTCGATGTCGCTGAGATAGACGACGACGGTCGCATGCGAAGTGGCCGCGGTCAGCGTGCCGATCACCAGCACCATCAGGCCGACGCCGACATAACCGGCCGAACCGATGGCGAAATTGCCGAACAAAGCGGTCGCCTGGTCGGCCTGTGGCGTGGCCATGTTGCGCGACGACCACCAGGAAAATACGATGAAGACAGCGATCGCCAGGGCGCCGCCGGCGGCCGCGCCCTTCATGCCGGTGACCAGGAAATGCCAGCGGAACTCTCGCGCGATGAAGCGCGCCTCGGCGCCGACGAAATGCAGCACCTCGATGATGTGGCCGTTGCCGGCCATGGCGCCGCGCGTGGCGAACACCACCGTCAGCACGGTTGCCGACAGCATCAGCACCAGAACGGCTATGCCGATCGTCACCGTCGTGTGCGCCATGGCGACCAGGCGGTCGACCCAGGTGCGGTGGTCGTCGAGCGAGGCGGTAGGGATCTTCGGCGTGATGGCGGCGCGCATGGCGGCGAAGTCCGGCGGGCTGGCCTCGTCGATGGTGACGATGATGAGGCGCGGCACCGGCAATTCGTCGATGTTGAGACCGCTGCCCAGCCATGGTTCCAGAAGGCGAGCGGTCGCGTCGCGGTCGATGATCTTGGTCCCCTTTACACCGGGGAACTCGCTGGCGATCTGCGAGGCCTGCGCAAGGGCCGCCTCCATTTCGAGACCGTCGGCCGGCTTGATCTGAATCGTCGCCTCGCGCGAAATCTGGTTCTCCCAGACCGATGCCGTATCGCGCACCAGCGTCACCGCGCCGAAGGTGAGGCAGGACAGGAAGGTCATGATGGCGATGACCAGCACCAGCGCCCGTCCGGCGATGTTCTGCGCCGGCACGATCGGCGCCGTCTTGCGCTGGACACGCCGGACCGTCACCGGCGCCTCGGCTTCGTCGTGGAGGTGATCGGCCGGAAGGTCAGTCATAGACGTCCAACCTTCCACTGGCCAGAATCATGCGGCGCGCATCGACCTGCTCCATCAGGCCGAGGTCGTGGGTGGCGATGACCACAGCGGTGCCCAGCCGGTTGAGCTCTATGAACAGCCTGAGCAGCCGGCGCGCCAGCGGCGGATCGACATTGCCGGTCGGCTCGTCGGCAAGCAGAATCTCCGGCTGTTCGATCAAGGCCCGGGCAATCGCGGCGCGCTGCTTCTCGCCGCCGGACAGCACCGGCGGCAGCACATGCATGCGGTCGCCGAGGCCGACCCATTTCAGAAGCTCGGTGACGTCGGTGCGGTAGGTCGCTTCCTCGCGCCCGCGTACGCGCAGCGGCAGCGCGACATTCTCGTAGGTCGTCATATGGTCGAGCAGGCGGAAGTCCTGGAACACCACGCCGATGCGGCGGCGCAGCAGCGGCAGTTCGCCGCGCGAAATGCGCGAGCGATCCTTGCCGAAGATGGTGATCAGGCCGCGCGTCGGCTTCAGCGACATGAACAGCAAGCGCAGCAAGGTCGTCTTGCCGGCTCCCGAAGGGCCGCTCAGGAACTGGAAGGAGCGCTCCGGAATGTGCAGGGAGATGTCCCGGAGGATCTCCGGACCCATGCCATAGCGGAGGCCGACATTTTCGAAGCGGATCACGTTCGGCGACCTGAAACTCTCGGCGGCGACGCGCCACAATCTACTTTAACAGACCATCGGCCGGCATGGTTAACCGGCGGTTAATTTTGTAATGCTCAGCGTGCATCAAAGCCATTCCGGTGGGGAAGCGTTAACCAATTCCGTTTACGCAAAAGAAACGAAGACTGCACTGGTGCCGTAATGGCTGACGAGAGAACCGCGCGCCCTGTTTCCGGCGAAATCATGACCGGTACGGCAACAAATGCCGCGCCGGAGCGCGCCATTTTCGATGCCGCCAATATCGTCGATGCCGATTACGTGGTGCTGCCGCGTCTTGCCTCGGCACCGGCAGCACCCCCGCCGCAGATTCCGCCGACGCCATCGATCGAAGGCATGGGCATGCTGCGCAAACCGGACGCCGCGCCGCCGCGGTCCTCGCGCGGCGGTCCAATGTTCTGGATCGCCGGCATCGGTGTGGCGCTGGTCTCCTTCTGGGTGTCGGGCGGTCATGCGCTGGTCCGGCAGAGCCCTTTCTGGGCGACCGCCGCGCCGGCGAGCGCGCTCACCATTTCCGGCGTGACGTCGCGCATCGATGCGTCGGGCTTGAAGCCGGTGCTGTTCGTGGATGGCGAGGCCGCGAATGACGGCATGAGGTCGGAAACGCTGCCGCCGCTCGAAATCCGCGTCACCGACAACAACTCCAACACCATCCGCTACAGGCTGGGGACATCCAATCGTTCGCTGGGCCCGGGCGAAAGATTCGGCTTTTCCAGCCGCCTCGACGTGCCTAAAGACGGCGTAAGGACAGTCTCCGTAATCTTCGCCGGCTAGGTGTGTCGATATTCAGGTGAGGCCGCCCTGCAAACGATGCCTTTCTGCGCTTCCGGCCTTCGCCGGCCGAAGCACTTAGGAGTGGCGTGGCAGTTAAATTGAGGCTATGGCCATAGGCCGGTGCTCACGTACTGAATGTAGGCCCCGCTCCGGTTCTCGAAAGCCATCGTTCTCGACTCGGCCTGACCTGAATCTCGGCACACCTAGCGCCCGGCATCCTAGGTGGTTTTGAAGGAAAAACGATGCCAGTTGTGCGCGGCAAGGACATCGAGGTCCTGTTTTCGGCGTCGGCGATCGCGCGCCGCAATCTCGAGCTTGCCAAGGAAATCGCCGGGCGCGACTACCACGACCTGCTGGTGATCTCGATCCTCAAGGGCTCGTTCGTCTTCGCCGCCGATCTCATCCGCGCCATGCATGATGTCGGCCTGTCGCCGGAAGTCGAGTTCATCTTCATCTCCAGCTACGGAGCCGGCACCACGAGCGGCGAGGTCAGGGTGCTCCGCGACATCGACAATGAGGTCGCCGGCCGCGACGTGCTGTTGATCGACGACATACTGGAATCCGGCAAGACGCTTTCCTACACCCGCGACCTGATGCTTTCGCGCGGCGCCAAGAGCTGCGCCATCGCGGTGCTGTTGGACAAGCGGATGCGCCGCCAGACCTCGCTCAACGCCGACTATGTCGGCTTCGACTGCCCGGACTATTTTGTCGTCGGCTACGGCATGGATGTCGCCCATGCGTTCCGCGAGCTGCCGTTTGTCGGTGTGGTGAAAGGCGACGCCTGAGGAGGCGGGGGCCATTCCGAAAAGCTGCCGATCGTTAGAATTTTCAGAAAACATCAATATTTCGGCGGCATCTATCTCGGCATGGCAAAGCTTCTGATCGTCGAGGACGATGAGTCCGTCCGTACCCTCGCTGCCCGCGCACTCGAGCGCGATGGCCACAATGTCACCATCGCCACCGACGGCGCGCAGGGGTTGGACATGATCCGGCAGGCGCGTGGCGGTTTCGATCTCGTGGTGTCCGACATCCGCATGCCAGAAATGGACGGCATCGAAATGGCGACAGCCGCCGGGAGAGAGTTTCCGACGATGCGGATCATGCTGATGACCGGTTATGCCGATCAGCGCGAGCGCGCCGAGGAACTCAACGGCATCATCCTCGATGTCGTGCAGAAGCCGTTCACGCTTGCCGAGATCCGCGGTCGCGTAGGCAAGGCTTTAAGCTGCTTCGCTTGAGACCGCATCGGTAGTAACAGGGGCGGCCGGCGCGGCACTTCGCCGACGCCCGCCGCTGAGTGCCAGCAGGCCGGCGCCGATGATCAGTGCGGCGCCCAGCACGGTGGTTTCACGCGGCACTTCGGCGAAGAACAGGAACCCCCAGAGCGGCGACCACAGGATGCCGGTGTATTCGAAGGTGGCGACGCGGTTGGCCGGCGCCATCCGGTAGGCCTGCGACAACAGGATCATGCCGGCGGAAGCGACGAGGCCGCAGGCGGCCATCTTCAGGAAGTCCGGCATTGTCGGCCACACCCATGGCCGCACCAGGAATTCGACGCTCGGATGCGCGGCGTGGGTGATACCGGCGAGGTGGAAGACGGTCGCGACGGCAATGGCGCCGCTGAGATAGGCGCCGTTCTGATAGAAGGCCATCACGGTCGACGATTCGGTGTCGCCGATGCGGCGCGCCATCAGTTGCGAGAAGCCGTAGAGGAAGGCCGAGCCCAGCGACAGCAGCGCCGCCCAGTCGAACACGCCGGTGCCCGGACGCAGCATCACAAGCACGCCGACAAGCCCGATCAGCACCGTCGCCAGCGTCTTCCACGAGACGCGCTCGCCGAGATAGGGACCGGCCATCGCCATGATGAACAGCGGCGCCATGAAATAGAGCGCCACCGCATCGGCCAGCGGCAAGGCGGCGATCGCCAGATAATAGACCGTGTAGGACGAGAACTGGATGAAGGCGCGTAGCGTCAGCATGCCGAAGCGCTTCGACAGCACCGCCTTTAGGCCGACATCGGCCTGGACGAGCACGATCAGGATCGGTAGCGCGACGATGGCGCGGATCGCCATCACCTCGGTCACCGGATAGCCGCCCGACACCGCCTTCACCAGCGGATCCTGCAGCGAAAAGACCAGCACGCCGAGACAGAGGCTCAAAATGCCAAGCACCGTCCGGTTCTGCATGATCGATCCAGCGAAAAAGAACCCGCTACCGTTTTCAGGCAGCGGGCACGAGTGAGGACTCTTCGATTGGTCCGCGACCGATTTCGCGGTCGCATATCCAATGGGTGTAGTGACTATCCTGCGGCGTTTGACATCTGGCAAACGAATTGGAATGATGCCAGCAATCAACTTTTCTTATGGCGACCTCGATGCGACCAGTCCTCGACAGCGACCTCCTGCGCACCTTCGTGGCGGTGGCCGAAACCGGTAATTTCACACGTGCGGCGGAGAAAGCCGGGCGCACGCAATCGGCCGTGTCCATGCAGATGAAGAAGCTGGAGGACATGGTCGGCGACAATCTGTTCGAGCGCGGCTCGCGCGGCGTGGCGCTGACGCGCCGCGGCGGCGAATTGATCGCCAACGCGCGCCGGATCGTCTCGCTACTCGACGAGACGGCGGCCTCGCTGGTGGCACCGCCGCTCGGCGGGCTGGTGCGCATCGGCATCCCGGCCGAATATGGACGTTCGATCCTGTCGAGGGCGCTGGGCGAATTCGCCAAGCGGCATCCGCGCGTCGAGGTCACGGTGCGCTACGCGCATTCGGATTCGCAGGTGCGGGCGCTCGCGGCCGGCGAGCTCGACCTCGCCGTGGTGTTCGAATGGGAGGGCTCTTCCGGCGGCGAGGTGCTGATGCACGACCCAACGGTTTGGGTGACATCGACGCTGCACCACATGCATGAGGAACGGCCGGTGCCGATCGCGCTCTACAGCCGCAACGGCTGGTGCCGCGACTTCGCCATCAAGTCGCTGCAGCAGCGCGGCCTCGACTACCGCGTCGCCTACACCAGCGACACCAATGGCGGCCTGACGCTCGCCGTCACTTCCGGCCTGGCGATCGCGCCGATCTCGCGCAGCAACATCCCGCAAGATTGCCGCGAACTGACGGCCGCCGACGGCTTCGGCGACATCGATTCCTCGAACGTCGTCCTGCATCGCAATCCGCTGGCGACCGGCGAGGCGATCGACGGCATGGAGAACGCGATCCGCGAGGCCTTCATGCTGACCCGGCAGACGGGCGCGGCGGCCGGGCTTTAGAGCCGGAGTGCGCTCAATCCGGCGGGTCATCTCACCCTGCGGCTTTCGGTGCTCACGAGAAAAGCGTCCAGAGCGCCTGGAAGACATAGCCAATGACCAATGATCCGGAAACCGCGAGCGCAACGAACATGACGATCGTTGCCGGTCTGAGGACCAAAGCGACTGCCATGACGCCCCAAATGCTCACCGCGCCCCCTGAGACGAGGAGCGCCATTGCCGCACCGGGTGACATGCCGAGAGCAAGCAAACCTTGAACCAAAGGCAGTGCCGCAAGACCATCGAGATACATCGGTGCGCCGACCAGCACGGCAAGGGGGATGGCATAATGAGAGTCTGCGCCGACATAAGCGGTGAGGACCTCGGGCGGCAGAAGATCGCGCAGCAGGAATTCAGCCGAAAAGGCAAACGTCAAACAAGTCGCGACGGTTCTAGTCGTGGAAACGAGATTTTCTCCAAATGCACGCATACGCGCCGGGTCGCGCCAAATTCTGAAAGATAAGCCCGTTGGCATGCATGTGCCACCCAGTCCCACCTGCCTGGTGCCCGATGTCCGCAACGGGTTTTGGACCATCTGCGTCCGGGCCAGCAGAGCTGTCATCGCGCCTGAAAAGACTCCTAGCGCAAACGCCGCAAGCAACTTTCCAATGGCGAATCCAGGGCCGAGTAGCGCCCAGGTCGCGGTGAGCATGGTCGGTCCGGTAACAGGCGAGGAAAGCCAAAATGCCATAATGGGCGCAAGCGGAACGCCCGAAGCAAGGAGCCCTGTTGTGAGTGGCAGCACCGTCACGCCGCATACGGGTATCACGGTGCCGATTGCCGATGCGATAAAAACAGTTGCGATGGGCCGGCCCTTGAACCAGCGAGCTGTAAGGGTCGCCGCCCCACTGGCCGCAGCCCATGCTGAGATAACAAGTCCGATTGCAATCATCAACGCGACGTCCGTGAAACTCTGCAGGACGAAGTGGACTGTCTCATTGGCCCTTTGCGGCCAGGTGAGTGCTACAGCGACTGCAACAGCAGTGGCGGTCGTCAGGATGAGTTTCTTTCGTTGAAGCCTCGCGAGCGTGACGATCACGGCATTACTCTCTTGTGGCATCTATAGATCGCCTGTCTTCCATATGTGAAACGAATAGCTTAAATATCAGCTATGAGCATTGACGATGGGAAAAGCGCTCAACTGGACAGCGAATTGCTGCGTACGTTTCTCTCTGTGGCCAAGGCAGGGAGCGTTAGCGGCGGCGCAGCCCGCCTGTTCCGAACGCAGTCCGCTGTCAGTCTCCAGGTGCAGAAGCTGGAGAGTGCCATCGGGCAACGCGTATTTGAGAGGCATGGGCGCGGAGTTGCCATGACTGCTGCTGGCGAGCGCTTACTACCCGTCGCCCGCGATGTCGTAGAAATGCTGAACCAGGTGGTGGCCGATCTGCGCGGGTTGCCAGCCCAGGAGGAAGTCCGACTCGGTATACCCGAGGAATATGGCGACACGATTCTACCGTCTATTTTGGCCACCTTTACGGAGGAGGAGCCTGCCGCTCGAATTTTCGTGCGATGCAGTTCGAGCATGGAGTTTCCGCATGCGCTCGCTGCCGGCGAATTGGATATCGCCTTGCACTCGCCTGAGCGCGTCTCGAACGGCGACGTCGTTGTTCATAGTGAGCGCGCCGTGTGGGCCGGCTCCGCTTTCCACAGTGTCGAGACCCGGCGACCTCTGCCCGTGGCGCTGTTCGACAAGGCTTGCTGGTGGAGAGAGCGCTGTCTCGACCTCCTTCGGAAATCCGGACTGGACTATCAGATCGTTTGCACCAGTCAGAGCGTCTCAGGGGTTCGGGCCGCGATTGCTGCGGGAGTCGCGATCGGCGTATTGCCGCAAAGCACCCTGACCGATCGGATCAGGGCGCTGAGCGATGAGAAGCTGCCTCAGCTAGGCGAAACGCATCTGGTGCTCAGCGGCTCACCGAAAGCTCCTCGACACCTAGCCGACAAATTGGCAGCAATCATCTCACGGATATTCGAGGGAAGTTAGCCGTGCGCCACGGTGCGCAACGGAACGGGTGAGCTTTACTTCAGTTCCAGCAGCCGTTCGAGATAGCTGCGCTCGATATCGGGGCTGAGCGCGTTGCCGAGCCGCTTGCGGATCGCGTCGAGGATCTGGCGCGCGCGCTGTACGTCGATCTCGTCGGGAACCTTGACCGAAGTGCCGTCGTCGGGGCCGTTGGTGGCGCGCGGCCGTCCCAGCGGATCGCGATCGGCGTCCTGCTGGCGGCCGCCTTGCTCGCTGCCGCCCTGGTCGCCCTGCATGGCCTGCATCTGCTTCATCATTTCCTTGGCGCCGCGGCGCAGCGCCTCCAGCGCGCGGCCCTGGTGGCCGACGGCCTGGTCGCCATCGCCCTGGCCAAGCGATTGTTCGGCATTGCCCATCGACTTGCCGGCCTCGCCGAAGCCCTCATTGGGCTCCATGCCCATGCCTTCGAGGCCTTTCTTCAACTGGTCGAGCTCGCTCTGCAACTGGCCCTGGCCTTCCTGCAGCTGCTTCAGCGCGTCGGCCAAATCCTTCGGCGACATTTTCGGCCGTCCTAGCGGATCGCGGTCCTGACCGGGGCCTGGCCGCTGCTGGTCGTTGAGCTGGCCCTGTTCGCCATCCTCGCCAAGCTGCTGCTGCTCGCCGCCCTCGCCACGCTGTCCGCGCTGCATCTGGTCCAGCCGGAAGGTGTCGTTCATCATCTCCTGCTGGCGGCGCATGATATCGCCGAGCTTGTCCATCTGCTGGCGCATCTCGCTGTCCTGCTCGCCACCCGGCTGCTGGCGGCCGGCCTGCAGGTTGTTCATCATGTCCTGCAGCTCCGAGAGAAGCTGCTGCGCCTTGTCGCGATCGCCCGATTTGGCCAGATTCTCGATCTGGTCCATCATGCGGTTGATATCGCTCTGGCGCAGCTCGCGGCCGTTCTGTTGCATCTGCGGCGCGTTCGGATTCTGTTGCGCGCGCTGGGCGAATTCCTGCAGGAACTGGTTCATCGCCTCGCGCAGTTCCTTCATCGCCTTTTCGATCTCCTGATCGCCAGCGCCGTTCTTGATGGCGTCCTGCAACGCCTGCTGCGCCTGGCGCAGCCGGCGCTCGGCGGCAGACAGATTGCCTTCCTCGATGGCGAGCGCGATTTCCCAGAGATAAGAGACGACGTTGCGCAGCTGATCGTCGCTCTCGGAGAGCTTCAGCCGGCTCCGTGCGCTCATGATGGCAAGGTAGTTCGACATGTTGTCGAACGTGTCCTCGGGCCGCAGCGTGATCGCGTCCATCAGGTCGAGAACGCGCGGCTTGGCATTGGTGTCGAGCGCCAGCAGCCGGCGCTGTTCGATCACCGCCCGGGCCAGCGGATTGGCGAAGGGCCGCTCGGGCATGACCATTGTCTTGGTCTCGGTGGTCGCCGTGTGGCCGGCATCGTCGGTGACGCTCAGCGTCAGCTTGATGTCGCTGCCGGCCCAGGCATGTTCGGTCAGGTCCTTGGTCGTCTTGGCCGCGCTCGCCTTGCCGCCGCGGCGCGGCAGGGTCAACGGCATGTCGGGCGGGCCGTAAAGCGGATGCGCGTTGGCCGCCGGCGGGTCCGACGGCTCAAAAACCGCCTTGGCGGAGGCCGCGCCGTAGTCGTCGGCGATCTCGTAATTCAGCTCCATAGCGCCGTTGACGGCGCGCTTCGGCTCGCCGAGGAAGCGGATCGTCGGCGGTTTGTCTGGAATGACGGCAAAGGCCCAGTGGCCGAGATCGCTATCGCCGGATTTCAGTGTCAGCGTGCCGTTGGCGTTCAGCTTGCCGGAGAACTGGCGCACCTTTGGTGCCGTCTGGCTGGCGGCGGCGGGCGCGGTCCCCTTGGGTGCTATGGGGGACGCCGCGGGCTCGATGGCGCGATCATTGCCGCCTTGATCGGCATAGCTCAGTGTTTCCTCGCCCGAGCCGCCGGTGACGCGCAGCGAAACGTCGCTGCCTTGCGGCACGGAAAAGGTCTGAACGGCCTGGTTGGCGTCGGCCGTCAGGAACAGCGGCGCTTTGCCGGTATAGGCGGGCGGCGTCACCCAGGCGTCGATGCGCGGCGGCACGGCATCGTGCGCGGCGCGGGCGACAAAAGCGTCGCTGACCCTGCCGCCAAAGGGTCCGAAGGAGAAGGCCAAAGCGGTGACGAACAGCAGCCCCGCCACGGCGCGCAGGCCCCAGCGGTCATAGTCCGGCACGCGGGTGCGCGGCCGGTCGGCGCCGAGGCTCGAAAGCCGCTCGGCCATGCGCTTCTGGTGCTCGCGCCATAGCGCCTGCGAGAAGATGCTCTCGGCCCCGCTCGGCCGGTCGGTCTGCACCTGCACCGGGCTGTGCAGCAATTCGTTCGCCGCCTCGATGCGCCGGTCAATCTCGGCTGCCGAGGGCATGCGGAAGAAGCGAAGCGGATAGAGCGCCGCGACCGCGGCCAGCGCGAACAGGATCAGAAGGCCGAAGCGGACCGTGTCCGGCAGACGCGGGAACAGACCGAACCATGAAAAGCTGAGGAATAGGCTGGCGACGACCAGCAATGGCAGCACGAGCGGCCAGGTGCGCTCGAAGAGTATCGAGGCCCGCGTCGCCAATCGGCTGAGCGCCAGGCGCCCGGCCAGGCCACGTCCATCGCTGGCCGGGCCGCGTTCGCCGCTGGAAATGGGTCGTTCGGTCATCGGCCCTTCCTGCCCAGGCACGATAGCCCGGACGTCATCAGGAGAAGGATACCAACAAACACGGCAAAGGCGAGGCGGGTTCCAAAATCGTGAAGCGGTTTGGCCGGGTTATGATCAGAAACTGGCGGGATTCGTGTTGGAACCGCAGACGAGGACCGCCACGCGCTCGCCTTCCGCCGGCACATAGCGTCCGGAAAGCATGGCGGCGAAGGCCGCGGCGCCGCCCGGTTCGGCGATGATTCGCACACGGTCCCACAGCGCCTTCTGCGCCGCGACGATATCGTCGTCGCTCACCAGGATCGATCGCTCGACGAAGGCTTCGGCGATCGGGAACATCATCTCGCCGACGCGCTTCGGCGCCAGCGAATCGGCTGCAATGCCCTCGGCGGGCGCATCGACCGGCTCTCCGGCCTCCAGGGCACGGTAAAGCGTCGGCGCTCCCTCGGGCTCGATGGCGACGATGCGGATGCGGCCAGCGAACCAGGCGGCGATGCCACCGATCAGGCCGCCGCCGCCGACCGCGACCAGCAGCGTGTCGATCTCGGGCAGGTCGGCCTCGATCTCCAGACCGAGCGTGCCCTGGCCGAGCAGCGTTTCCTCCTGGTTGAAGGCGTGCACCTGCAGGGCGCCGGTCCTGGCGGCGAAGTCTTCGCTGGCGGCCAGCGCTTCGGCATAGCGGGCGCCGCCGACCACCAGCTCGGCGCCGTAGCCGCGAATGCGCGCGAGCTTCGCCGGCGGACTGACTTCGGGCACGAAGATGATTGCCTTGTGCCCGAGCTTCACGGCGGCGTAGGCGACGGCCGCGCCATGATTGCCGCCGGACGCGGCGACCACGCCGGCTTCGGGCACCTGGCGTTCAAGCAGGTTGGTGAAGGCGCCACGCGCCTTGAACGATCCGGAATGCTGAAGGCATTCGAGCTTCAGGTCGACCGGGAAAGCGGGCCGGCCGAAATCCGCCATGTCGACGCGCATCACGGGCGTGTGGCGGACATAGGGGCGGATGCGCGGCTCCACGGCGGCGATGCGTTCGCGCGTGATCGTCCTGGTGTTCAACATGGCCTGCTCCTCAGGGTTGACTTCAATTAGTAACTTAGCAAAATGGCTAAATGCAAGAGGTCGACATCTTCAAGGCATTTGCCAATGAGCGCAGGTTGCAGATCCTCGATTGGCTCAAGGATCCCCGCGCACATTTTCCGCGCCAGGCCGATGGCGATCTGGTGGAGGACGGCGTCTGCGCGCTGCTGATCGCCGAAAAGCTCGGCATCACCCAGGCGACGCTCAGCGAGCATATGCGCGTGCTGACCCAGGCCGGCCTGCTCAGCACCAAGCGCACCAAGCAATGGATTTTCTATCGCCGCGACGAGGGGCGGATCGCCGAAGCCAAGGCGCTGATCCAAGAGAAGATCTAGCCAGCTACTTCAGCCAGTCGGGGACCGAATCCAATCCAATCAGGTCGTCATAGGTCTGGCGCGGCCGCACGACATGGAAGCGGTCGCCGTCGACCAGCACCTCCGGCACCAGAAGCCTGGTGTTGTAGGTGCCGGCCTGCACCGCGCCATAGGCGCCGGCTGTCGAAACGGCGATCAGGTCGCCCGCCTTCAGCTTTGGTAAGTCGCGGTCGAGACCGATGAAATCGCCCGTCTCGCAGACCGGGCCGACGACGTCGACCTTCATGCGCGGCGTGGACGCGGGCGGCTGCACCACCGGCCTGATGTCGTGGAAGGCGTCATAGAGCGTCGGCCGGATCAGGTCGTTCATGGCGGCGTCGACGACGAGGAAGTTCTTCGCGTCGCCTTCCTTCACATAGATGACCTCAGACACCAGGATGCCGGCATTGCCGACGATCAGGCGGCCGGGCTCGAACATCACCTTCAGGCCAAGCCTGGTGACGTGCTTCCTGACGATCTCGGCATAGGCGTCGGGCAGCGGCGGCGGACTGTTGTCAACGCGGTAGGGAATGCCGAGGCCGCCGCCGAGATCGACATGCTCGATCGCATGTCCGTCGGCGCGCAGCGCTCCGACCAGTTCGACGAGCAGCGCAAAGGCGTCGTCGAAAGGCTGCAATTCGGTGATCTGGCTGCCGATATGGGTGTCGATGCCGGTCACCTTGATGCCCGGCAGTTGCGCGGCACGCGCATAGACCTGCCGCGCGCGCTGCCAGGGAATGCCGAACTTGTTCTCGGCCTTGCCGGTCGAGATCTTCTTGTGGGTCCGGGCATCGACATCCGGATTGATGCGCAGCGAGACAGGCGCCACCTTGCCGAGCGCCACGGCGCGAGCCGACAAAAGCTCGAGCTCAGGCTCGGATTCGACGTTGAAGCAGAGAATGCCGGCATTGAGGGCAAAGTCCATTTCCCGCGCGGTCTTGCCGACGCCTGAAAACAGGATCTTGTCGGCCGGGATGCCGGCGGCCAAAGCGCGGCGCAATTCGCCTTCGGAGACCACGTCGGCGCCGGCGCCCTGCCTGGCCAGCGTCCTCAGCACGGCCTGGTTGGAATTCGCCTTCATGGCGTAGCAGACCAGCGCGTCGAGGCCGGCGAAGGCCTCCTTGAAGACGCGGAAATGCCGGGTCAGCGTCGCCGTCGAATAGCAATAGAAGGGTGTGCCGACCTCGGCTGCGATGTCGGGAATGGCGACGTCCTCGGCATGAAGAACGCCGTCGCGGTAATCGAAATGGTTCACGGGTGTTGGTTCCGGAAAGTTGAAGCTCGATGAGATCGGGTCGATCTCACCGGCTCAGAGCAGGGGATCGAGGATGAATTTCCTGTCCTTGACCGGTTTTTCCGGCTCGGGCGGCACTGGCTGCTTGGCTTTTTCCGCATCCTTGCGCGCCTGCACCGCCGCTTCATAGGGCGTGTCGAGGCCGGTCTTCCTGCCGCAGGCGGTGACGGTGACAACCGCCGCCAGCAGCGCCAGCGTCACCAAAATCCTGCTACGGGTCATCGATCCATCCGTTCGAAACTGTTTCTTGTGCCGCCGCTTTTAGCCGAGTTTTCAGCGCTTTGCATCCCGGCATTTGTTTTGGTGCATGTCGTTATCCCAGACCGCTGCACACTTCTGGGCGACATGCATTAAGCCTTGGCGAGCCGCTTTTTCCAGTAGCGGACCTGCTTTCGCACTTCCGATGGCGCGGTGCCGCCGAAGCTTGTGCGGCTCTTCACCGAATTCTGCACGGCAAGCACCGAGAAGATGTCGTCGGTGATGCCGGAGTGGATGGAGCGCAGGTCGTCCAGCGAGAGCTTCTCCAGCCCGACCTTCTTCTCCTCGGCGAGCGCCACGGCGCGGCCGGTGACGTGATGCGCCTCACGGAAGGGCAGGCCCAGATTGCGCACCAGCCAGTCGGCAAGGTCGGTCGCGGTGGCGTGCCCGGCGCCTGCGGCCTTCTTCATGGCGGCGGCGTTGACGGTCATATCGCGCACCATGCCGGCGGTCGCCGCCAGCATCAGGTCGAGCGTCTCGGCGGCGTCGAAGACCGCTTCCTTGTCCTCCTGCATGTCCTTGCCATAGGTCAGCGGCATGCCCTTCATCACGGTCAGCAGGCCGACGAGATGGCCGTTGACGCGGCCGGTCTTGCCGCGCACCAGCTCGGCGGCGTCCGGGTTCTTCTTCTGCGGCATGATCGAGGAGCCGGTGGAGAATGAATCCGACAGGCGGATGAAGCCGAATTGCGGCGTCGACCAGATGATGATCTCCTCGGCGAGCCTGGAGAGGTGCGTCGCGCAGATCGCGGCGAGGCTCAGGAACTCGAGCGCGAAATCGCGGTCCGAGACGCTGTCCAGCGAATTGCGCGTCGGCTCGCGGAAACCCAGCGCCTTCGCCGTCATGTGGCGGTCGATGCCGAAGCTGGTGCCGGCAAGGGCCGCCGCGCCCAACGGGCTTTCATCCATGCGATCGATGGCGTCGTGGACGCGCGAGAGGTCGCGGCCGAACATCTCGACATAGGCCATGCAATGGTGGCCAAAGGTCACCGGCTGCGCCGCCTGCATATGGGTGAAGCCGGGCATGACGGTCGTCGCATGCTCCTCGGCGCGTTGCAGGAACGCGGCGATCAGGTCCTTCAATGCCCGGGCGACGCGCTGGCATTCCTGCTTGACCCAGAGCCGGAGATCGACCGCCACCTGGTCGTTGCGCGAGCGGGCGGTGTGCAGGCGTCCCGCCGCCGGGCCGATCAGGTCGGCAAGGCGGGCCTCGACATTCATGTGGATGTCTTCGAGCTTCGTCGAGAATTCGAACGTGCCTGCCTCGATCTCTTTCAGGATCGTGTTCAGCCCGTGAGCGATTTTTTCTTGATCGGCGGCCGAAATAATGCCCGTTTGCGCCAACATCTCGCTATGGGCGATCGATCCGCTTATGTCCTGCGCATAGAGCTTGCGGTCGAAGCCGATCGACGCGTTGATCGCTTCCATGATCGCGGCCGGACCCGAGGCAAAACGTCCGCCCCACATCTGGTTGCTGGCCTTCTTGTCGCTCATCGCTATAACCCGTGCTCCGGAGCAGTTTTGAAAATGGCAGACGGCAAGAGATTCTTTTTTCCGGCTACACGCCTCATCCTCGCCGCTTTGCTGGCGGGCGTGCTGGCCGGCGCGGTCGCGGTATATGTCAGCGAGAGCGGTTCTGGCAACAATGCTCCCGAGAAGGTCGCCGCGGCCGCCGGCAAGGACGATGCCGCTTGCGCGGCGAAGGCCGCCCGGGCCAAGACTGTCGCCGCAAAGGCCGTCGGCCAGGTCGCGGCGCTGCAGCCGGCCGACCCGCCGCAATCGCTGAAGAGCCTTGCCTTCAACGGCCCCGACGGCAAGCCGATGACAATCGCCGACCATGCCGGCAAGACCGTGCTGCTCAATCTCTGGGCCACATGGTGCGCGCCGTGCCGCGCCGAGATGCCGGCGCTCGACGCGCTGCAGAAGGAGAAGGGCAGCAATGCCTTCGAGGTGATCGCGGTCAATGTCGACACCGGCGACGATACGAAGCCGAAGAAGTTCCTCAACGAGATCGGCGTCGAGACGCTCGGCTTCTATCGGGACCCGACGATCGCGCTGTTCAACGAGGCAAAGACGCGCGGACTGGCGCTAGGGCTTCCCGTGACCATGCTGATCGACGCGGATGGTTGCCTGATCGCGCATATGAACGGCCCGGCCGAATGGTCGAGCCCCGACGCCAAGCGGCTGGTGGAAGCGGCCCTCGAACCCTGATCGCGACCGCTATCTTACCCTGACCGTAACCACCAGCGCCTCGTGGTCGGCGCTCGGACTGCCGTCCGGCAACACCGCCGGCAGCGTCGCCGGCGCGCTTGCCGAAAGGCCGCGGGTGAAGAACCAGTCGATGTGACCGGCAGGTGTGGCGTCGCCTGCCGCGCGCCGCTGCGTCGGCTTGTCGAACGCATTGGCGTCGCGCCAGTCGTAGCCGCGTTCGGCCATGATGGCGAAGAGGGGCTCGTGGCGATCGGGGCACATCAGCCGGTCCGGTTCGGCATCGATGCGGGCCTGCCATGCGGCCGGATCGGCGTGGCGCTCTTCATAGGTTGCGGTCAGCGTGTTGAAACCGCCGCCGATCAGGACCGGCGCTTCCGCGTCATATCTGTCGATGGCGTCGAGCAGGTGGCGCGTCTGGTCGGCGCGGCCGGCTGGCGCGGTGCGGTTCTCGAGATGCACCGAAACGACGGTGAGCCGACGCTCGCCCACCATTACCTGGCCGCCAATCGCCATGCGGCCGCCGATCCGCGGTTGGCCGTGCTCCGGCAGAAACCAGGCGCCGGCGGCGTCCAGCCGAACGAGGAAGGGCCGCAGCAGCGGGACGGCGCTGGTTACGGCGTTGCCGTGGAAGCCCTCAATGTTCTCGGCGCCCCTATCTTGCCGCCTGCTCGGCCTCATTGCCGGTGCCGAGTTCGAGGAACTCGACGCCATAGGCGTAGGAGTGGCCTAAACGATCGGCAAGCCGGCTCAAGAGATGGCCGTTGCCCGAGCGCGCCATGCCCTTGTCGACTTCGGACAGCAGCACGACGTGCGGCGCCTGGCCGGCTATCGTAGCGGCGATGGCATCGACATGACGCAGGCGCTCGACGTTCCACGCCATGACGGTCAGGCTCTCGCCGGCGCTCTCGCGCGACGCCTTGCCGCCGATCTCGATCTCGCCGAGGGCGGGAACGGCGGCAGCGTGGCGCAGATGGGTGGCGCTGTCGCGCGGTCCGTCCCGCATGGCGTTGCGGACGGCGACAGGCACGTGCGTGAGCTGCGGGACCAGCATCTCTCTTCTCATCCAGTTAGCCGGTTAATCACGGAGGTCTTTTCGCCGCTTGGCGGCGCCCTAGCTCTCTAGAGCGCCGATGTGACGTTTTCATGCCGGTGCGACCGCTGCCAGGGGAGGAGAGACTGGCTGTCCACAGGGGCTTCGGGCCCACAACAGAACTGTCACATACCTTCTCTATGAGAGCGGGCAAGGACTTGCGCAAAACCCTTGTCACACTGCCACTCAAGAGGGAAAACCATGACGATCATCAAGCGGGGCTTCGCTGCCCTTGCCGCCGGCGCGCTCAGCACCGCGCTTGCGGTTCCTGCTATTGCCGAGCCGGTCAAATTCGATTTCTGGTTCGGTCTTTCGGGCGACCTCGCCCGCGTCGTCGACACGCTGTGCAAGAACTTCAACGATTCCCAGAAGGACTACCAGGTCGTCTGCACCAGCCAGGGCAATTACGACGCCACGCTGCAGAACACGATCGCCGCCTTCCGTGCCGGCAAGCAGCCCACCGTCGTCCAGGTCTATGACGTCGGCACCGCCACCATGATGCTGTCGGGCGCCTATAAGCCCGCCGACAAGCTGATGGAAGAGAACGGCTACAAGATCGACTACAGCGACTATTTCCCCGGCATCGCCCGCTATTACGCAACCTCGAAGGGCGAGATGCTGTCCTTCCCGTTCAACTCGTCAACGGCGCTGATGTACTGGAACAAGGACGCCTTCGCCAAGATCGGCAAGACCGAGGCGCCGAAGACCTGGGAAGATGTCGGCGCCGACCTCAAGGCGCTGAAGGACGCCGGCTATGATTGCCCGATGGCGATCAACATCTCGGCCAATGAAAGCTGGCAGCTGATGGAGCAGTTCTCGGCGCTGCACAACCAGCCGATCGCCACCAAGAACAATGGCTATGACGGTCTCGACGCGCGTCTGGAAGTCAACAAGACCAAGTTCGTCCAGTACGTCACCGACTTGAAGAAGTGGTATGACGCAGGCCTGGTCAAGATCAAGTCGAAGGATCTCGGCCAGGATATGGTGCAGGCCTTCGCCACCGGCACCTGCCAGCTCATCCTCACCTCAGTCGGCGACCATGGCACGGTCGGCCGCACCCAGAAGGAAGGCATGAAGTGGGATGTCGCCGAGCTGCCGGTCTATGCCGGCACCGAGCGCAAGAACTCGCTGGTCGGCGGCGCTTCGCTGTGGGTGCTGTCCGGCAAGTCGGACGCCGAATACAAGGGCGCGGCCGCTTTCCTCAACTTCATCCACGATCCCAAGACCGCTTTGTTCTGGTCGACCAACACCGGCTACATTCCGGTGACCAAGTCGGGCTTCGATTTCATGAAGTCAAACGGCTTCTACGACAAGGCGCCTTACAAGGGCCGTGAAGTAGCCATCGAAAGCCTGACTGCGTCGGAGCCGACCGAGATCACCCGCGGCATCCGCCTCGGCAACTTCACCCAGATCCGCGCCGAGTTCGGCACGCAGATGCAGGCGATCTTCGCCAACAAGGTCAGCGTCCAGCAAGGCCTCGACACTCTGGTCAAGAATGGCGACGCGATCCTAGAGCGCTTCCAGCAGACCTATCCGGGTAAGACCCTGCCCTGATCCCGGATAGCGGAACGGCCGCCCGTCGGGAATCGACGGGCGGCCATTTCACATCTAGGTTTACCGTGAAGGTGGGCTGACGGTTCAACGGCATCGGCGGATCGATGGAAAAACGCGTCACTTTCGGCAGATGGACGATCGGCATCCTGTTCGCGGTGCCGCAGCTTCTTCTGATCTTCACCTTCTTCTACTGGCCGGCCGGCCAGGCGGTTTACTGGTCGCTGACGCTGCAGCAGCCCTGGGGCGGCGGCAATATCTGGGTCGGGCTCGACAATTTCCGTTCGATCCTCGCCAATGCCGACTACTGGAATTCCATCACCGCCAGCATGATCTTCGCCGGCATCAGCACGGGCCTTGCGATGGTCATCGCGCTGGTGCTCGCCGCCTTGACCGACCGGCAGCTTGCCGGCTCATGGCTGTATCGCGTGGTGCTGATCTGGCCCTACGGCATCGCCGCGCCCGCTCTGGCGCTGGCATTTCGTTTCATCCTGGCGCCGGAAGCCGGCTTCCTGGCCGTCGTCAACCGGGTCTGGCCGGGCTTCTGGGACCCGGGCCTCGACGGCGCCGACGCGATGGCCTCGATCATCATCGCCTTTTCCTGGAAATATGTCGGCTATAATTTCATCTTCTTCCTCGCCGCCTTCCAGGCGATCCCGCGTTCGCTGATCGAGGCGGCCGCCATGGACGGCTCCGGCGTCATCCGGCGCTTCTGGGACATCCAGTTCCCGCTGATCACGCCGACCATCTTCTTCCTGCTGGTCATCAATATCACCGAGAGCTTTCAGGACTCCTTCGGCATCGTCGACATCATGACCGCAGGCGGACCGGCCAACGCCACCAATCTGATGGTCTACAAGATTTATTCCGACGGCTTCAAAGGCCTCGATTATTCGGGCGCCGCCGCACAGAGCATCATCCTGATGCTGCTCATCGTCGCACTGACCATCGTCCAGTTCCGCTTCATCGAGCGGCGCGTGCATTACCGTTGAGGCGGGCCATGGTCGAGCGCACCCCGATCCTCAATTTCTTCACGCATCTGATCCTGTTTGCCGGCTTCGTATTTTGCGTGGCGCCGTTCGTCATCGTAGCGATCGCCGCCTCGCACAATCTGAAGGACGTCAACGACGTGCCGATGTCGCTGCTGCCGGGCAGCGATTTCTGGGTCAACATCAAGACGGCGTGGACGACGGCCGATCTCGGCCCGAAGCTGCTCAACTCCTTCATCATGGCGTTCGGCGTCGCCGCCGGCAAAGTAATCGTGTCGGCGCTGACGGCCTTCTCGATCGTCTATTTCCGCTATCCCGGCCGCACGCTGATCTTCTGGCTGATCTTCATCACGCTGATGCTGCCGCTCGAAGTGCGCATCGTCCCGACCTACGCGGTGGTCGCCAACGTGCTGGAGCCCTATCAGACGATCATGGACCTGACGGGGCTTTCCTGGCTGATCCAGAAGATATCGGGGGTTCAGGTCCAGCTCAGCCTGGGACTGCTCAATTCCTACAGCGGCCTGATCCTGCCGCTGGTCGCCACCGCCACCGGCACGTTCCTCTACCGCCAGTTCTTCCTGACCGTGCCTGACGAATTGACCGAGGCCGCGCGCATGGACGGCGCCGGCGCGCTGCGCTTCTTCGTCGATATCCTTCTGCCGCTGTCGCGCAACAACATGGCGGCGCTCGGCACCATCATGTTCCTGTGGGCCTGGAACCAGTATCTGTGGCCGTTGCTCATCACCACGGACCAGTCGCATGCGATGGCCGTGACCGAGCTGAAGCAGCTCATTCCCAATGTCGGCGGGGCGCCGGAATGGCATATCGCCATGGCCGGCACGCTGATCGTCATGCTGCCGCCGCTGATCGTCGTGGTCCTGATGCAGCGCTGGTTCGTGCGCGGCCTGATCGCCACCGAAAAATAGGGAGACAAAAATGGCCTCCATCACCATTCGCGGCGTCAAGAAGAACTACGCCAAGACGCAGGTCGTGCACGGCGTCGATCTTGACTTCGCCTCGGGCGAATTCGTCGTCATCCTCGGACCGTCGGGCTGCGGCAAGTCTACGCTGCTCAGGATGATCGCGGGACTGGAAGATTTCCGACGGCACGATCGCGATCGACGGCACGGTGGTCAACAAGCTCGAGCCGCGCGAGCGCGGCTGCGCCATGGTGTTCCAGAACTACGCGCTCTACCCGCATATGAGCGTGGCGCAGAACATCGGCTATTCGCTGAAGGTGGCCGGCGTTCCGTCGGCCGAACGCGCCCGGCGTGTCCAGGCGGTGGCGCGCGTCCTGGAGCTGGAGCACCTGCTCGACCGCAAGCCGATGGCGCTCTCCGGCGGCCAGCGCCAGCGTGTTGCCATGGGCCGCGCCATGATCCGCGAGCCCAAGGTCTTCCTCTTCGACGAGCCGCTCTCAAACCTCGATGCCAAGCTGCGCGTGCAGATGCGCTCCGAGATCCGCAAGCTGCACCGGCGCCTCAGCGCCACCTCGGTCTTCGTCACGCATGACCAGGTCGAGGCGATGACGCTGGCTGACCGGCTGGTGGTGATGAATGGCGGCCGCGTCGAGCAGGTCGGCACGCCGGCGGAAGTCTACAGCCGGCCGGCCAGCCGCTTCGTGGCGACTTTCGTCGGCGCCCCGGCGATGAACATACTCGAAGGCACGGTCACGCTGGACGGGCTGTCGCTGCTCGGCGACAGCCGCAAGCTCAACGTGTCGCGCACAGGCCTGCCGGTCGGCGCGAAAGTCGCTGTCGGCATCCGGCCGGAGGCGGTGCGCATGGTGGCGCCGGGCGCGCCCGGAGCGCTCGCGGCGACCGTCGACCTTATCGAGGAACTGGGCGCCGGCCGCGTCGTCTATGTCGATCTCGACGGCGCGCCGTTCTCCGTGGTGACATCCGAGACCGTCCACCCCGAACCAGGCAGCACGATCGGCCTGCAGTTCGCCGAAGCAGACCTGCATTTCTTCTCCTCGGAGACAGGCGGCAGGCTGGACGTGTTCAAGGCCTCGGTGCCTGAGCCGGCGCTGTAAGGCGGTTGGCGACTTCGCGAAATTCGATTGAGGGTTCACGGAATGAAGATCATCCAGGTGACCGACGTCCATCTCGGCCGTCGGAGTGAAATCCGCTACGGCGCCGATCTGCATGAGCGGCTCGACCGCTGCATCGACCATATCAATGCTCGTCATGGCGACGCGGCGCTTTGCATCTTCACCGGCGACCTGACGGATGCCGGCGAGGCGCAAGCCTATGCCGACCTGAAGGCGGCGCTGAGCCGGCTCACGGTGCCTTACAGGCTGCTGCCCGGAAACCACGACCGGCGCGCCAACCTCATCGCCGCCTTTCCCGAGAACGGAACCGACGGCAACGGTTTCGTGCAGTCGGTTTTCGACACGCCGGAAGCGCGCTTGGTTTTCCTCGACAGCCTGGCGGAAGGCCGCGTCACCGGCGAGTTGTGCGACAACCGGCTTGCCTGGCTCGACGCGCGGCTGGGCGAAGCGGCAGGCAAGGCGGCCTATGTCTTCCTGCACCACCCGCCGGTCGAGCTCGGGCTCACGCTGCTCGACCCGCTCGGCCTCGAACAGCCGCAGCGGCTGATCGATGTGCTGACGCGCCACGGCAATGTCCGCTACATCTTCTTCGGCCATGTCCATCGCGACATAGCCGGCACCGTCGCGGGCATTCCGTTTTCGGCGCAGCGCGGCCTGCATGCCCGCTTCATGCTCGATCTCATCGGCGACGAGGTTGTCGAGCAGGCACCGCCCGCCTATTCGATCATCCTGATCGAGGGCCAGCGCGTCGTCATCCACAGCCACGATTTCCTGGAGAGCTGGCCGCTGTGGTCGCCGGCAACTGGGCAGCGCGTGCGCTGAGGCATGTCGATATTCAGGTGAGGCCGGCCTGCAAACGGCGGTTTCCTGCGCTTCCGGTGCTCACGTACTTCAAGTACGCTCCGCTCCGGTTCTCGGAACCCGCCGTTTTCGGCTCGGCCTGACCTGAATCCCGACACGCCTCAACCCGGACCTAAGCAAACACATGCGCCTTGCCGGTGACGGTGAGGCGCACGATCTCGCCGACCGCTGGCGCGTCCATGCCTGTCTTGCGCAGGATGAGCGGGGTGTTGCCGATGGCAGCCGCATCGGGCGGATCGGGGCTGTTGAGCAGCCGCACCCCGACGGTGCAGACCGAGCCGGCGAACTCGCAGTCCGTCACTTCGCCGAACAGCATGTCTGGCGTGCCCGACATGCCCTCGCGCGAGGTCCGCTTGAGGAGGATTTGCTCGGGTCGCAGCATGATGCGCGCGACATCGCGTCGTTCCTTTGTGTCGACCGCGATGCGGCCGAGCGGCGACATAGCGAAGCCGTTGGCGATTTTCGCCGGCAGGATGATGGCGTCGCCGAGGAACTCGGCGACCATCCTGTCCCTGGGCTGGAAATAGAGCTCGCGCGGCGTGCCGACCTGCGAGAACAGGCCGTCACGCATCACCGCCACCTGGCTGGCGAAGGACAGCGCCTCGGCCTGGTCGTGGGTGACCAGGATGGTGGTGATGCCCGCCTCTTCCAGAAGCTCGGCCACCGCCTTGCGCATCGAGGCGCGAAGCCCGGTATCAAGGGCCGAGAACGGCTCGTCGAGCAGCATCAGCCTCGGCTTCATCGCCATGGCGCGGGCAAGCGCGACGCGCTGCTGCTGACCGCCGGACAGCTCGTGCGGCCGGCGCTTCAGGACCGCCTTGTCCAATCCGACGATGTAGGCGAGCTCGACGATGCGCTCGTTGCGCCTGTCTTCGCTACGGGCCATGCCGAAACCGATATTGTCGGCGATGCTGAGATGCGGGAAGAGGGCGCCATCCTGGGCGACCACGCCGATGCCGCGGCGATGCGCCGGCACGGCGGCGCCGCCATTGGCCAGCACCTTGCCGTCGAGCGTGATGCGGCCGCGGTCCGGCGCCTCGAAGCCGGCGATCAGCCTGAGCAAGGTGGTCTTGCCGCAGCCGGACGGCCCGACGATCGCGGTGCGGCTGCCGCTTTCGACAGCCAAGTCGACGCCGGCGAGCGCCGTCACCGGGCCGTAGCTTTTCGCGACGTCGCTGAGTTCGAGAAAGCTCATCGTCCGGCCATCCGCTTCGACTGGATGTAGAGCCACCAGGTCATCGGCAGCGACATCGCCACCATGATCAGCGCGTAAGGGGCGGCGGAGGCGTAGTCGATCTCGCCGCTATAGGACCAGAAAGCCATCGCCAGCGTGCGGGTGCCGTTGGGAGCCAGCATCTGGGTGGCGGTGAGCTCGTTGGTGATGCCGAGCGCCACCATGGCCATGCCGGCCGCGGCACCCGGCGCCGACAGGCGAACGGTCGTCGACCACAGCGCCTTGACCGGCGACCGGCCGAGGCTGGAAGCGGCACGCTCCAGCTCCACCGGCGCCTGCGCGATCGAGGCGCGCAGGCTGACCAGCGCGCGCGGCAGGAACATCAGCGCATAACCGAACAGGATGGTGAACAGCGTCTGGTAGAGCGGCAGCGCGACGCGCACGGTGATCGTCACCAGCGCCAGCGCGGTGACCACCCCCGGCAGCGCGCCGACGATATAGTTGCAGCTCTCGAGCAGGCGCTGCAGCGGCCCTGGCGCGCGGATCGAAATCCAGGCCATCGGCATGGCGGCCAGCGTTGCAAGCACCGCGCCGGCAATGGCGAGGAACAGCGTTTGGCCGAGCGCCAGGCCGATCTCGTCCCAACGCCAGACTTCCGTGCCGCCGGCGAGCAGCCAGCGGCTTACGGTGACGAAGGGCACGCCGAGCGACAGCAGCGCGACGCCGGCCGGCAAAAGCAGGCATGGCAGGGTGGCGCGGCCGAGGCGAGCACGCTGCTGCTTGCGCGCGGCGCCGGAACCGACGCGGGCATAGCGCTCCTCGCCGCGAATCATCACCTCGAGGGCGAGCAGGAAAAGGCAGCAGACCACCAGCACTGCGGCCAGCATGTTGGCGGCCGGACCGTTGAAGGTCGACTGGAACTGGTCGACGATCGCGGTGGTGAACGTGTCGAAACGGATGAAGACATAGAGGCCGTATTCGGCCAAGAGATGCAGGCCGACCAGCAGCGAGCCGCCGCAGATGGCGAGCCTCAGCTGCGGCAGCACGACCCGCGCGAAAACCCGCCATGGGCCGAGGCCAAGCGCCGCGGCCGCATCTTCCAGCGCTGGATCGAGCCGGCGCAGCGCGGCGGCGATCGGCAGATAGAGGAACGGGAAATAGGCGATGACGGAGACCAGCACGCCGGCCCAGAGCCCGTGCAGGCCCGGAACGAAGCTGATCCAGGCATAGGAGTGCACGAAAGCGGGGATAGCGAGCGGCGCGACCGACAGCCAGGACCACCAGCGGTTGCCCGGCAGATCGCTGCGCTCTGTCAGCCAGGCCAGCGCCACAGAGAGCACGATGGCGATCGGCACTGTGACGACGACGAGGAGCACGGTGTTGACCAGCAATTCGCCGACGCGCGGGCGGAAGATCAGCGCCACCACGGTGTCCCAGCCGGTCTGGATCGCGACCCAGACGATGAAGGCGAGCGGCAGCAGCGCAACGAGCGAGATGAGAGCCGCTGCGACCGTGATCCAAGACGTGGACCGGCGCTCCTTCATCCGGGCCGCAGGCGGTCTTGCCGGCGTCATGTCGATCGCCGACTGCATCAGGCAGGCCGCTGGGTCGCCTCCGCCTGCCGGCGGAAGCGGTGCGATGTGCCACTCAGGCGGGTCGAAGCGCAGTCGACTGTCATCGACGAGGCGATCTCCAAACAAAAACGCTCCCGCGGAAGGCGAATTGCCGCGGGAGCACGGTCGTCGCCCTTTTAGGACGAACGCGAACTAAAGCAAGCCGGCTTGCGTCATCAGCTCGATGACCTTCTTGGAATTCAATCTCGCCGGATCGACTTTCGGCGCCTGCAGATCGGCCAGGGGCACCAGCTTCGGGTTGGACTGGGCATCCTTGCCGACCGCATATTCATAGGACGTTCCGGTCTTCAGCACGTCCTGGCCGCCCTTGCCGGTCACCCACTTCAGGAACGCCTGGGCTTCCTTCGGGTGCTTGCTCGACGCCAGCACGCCACCGCCGGAGATCGACACGAAGGCGCCCGGATCCTGGTTCTTGAAATAATTCAGGGCGACATTCCGGCTGTTTTCGCCGGTCTTGGCCTGATCGCCGAAATAATAATAGTGGTAGATCATGCCGCCATCGATCTCGCCGGCATTGACGGCCTTCATCACCGTTGAGTTGCCCTTGTAGGCGGTGAAGTTCTCCTTCATCGCCTTCAGCCAGTCGGCGGTGGCGGCTTCGCCCTTGAGGTCGAGCAGTGCGCTGACGATGGCCTGGAAGTCGGCGCCGGACGGCGAGGCAGCCCAGCGGCCCTTCCAGCTCGGGTCGGCGAGATCGAGCAGCGACTTGGGCAGTTGGTCTTCCTTCAGCTTGTTCTTGTTGTAGGCAAAGACGGTGCTGCGGGCGGCGACGCCGACCCATTTGCCAGTCGACGGCTGGTATTCCTGCGGGACCTGGGCGAGGGTCTCGGCATCGACCGGCGCGAACAGGCCCGCCGCCTCGACCAGCGCCATGGCTGGTGAGTTCTCGGTCAGGAACACGTCGGCCGGCGAGGCCGCGCCCTCGGCGACGATCTGGTTGGAGAAGTCGCTGTCGCCGCCATTGCGCAGCGTCACCTTGATGCCGGTTTCCTTGGTGAACCCCTTCGCCCATTCCTTGGCCAGGCTCTCATGCTGGGCATTGTAGACGATGATGCCTTGATCCTCGGCCATGGCCGGGCCGGCGATCAGGCCGAGCGCCAGCGCGGCGCCGGCAAGCGTGGAAAGGGCAATTTTCATGGGCATCGTCCTTAAAACTGGAGACAAGGGTTCGGGCACGGCTGCACCTATCAATACATGAGTGTTGCAGTCAACATTGTGACCCTGCTTCAATCGGTCGCTGTGCCGCAAACTTTCGTGATTTTGCGGCAGTTTGGCTTGGACATTATTTGGCCGGCCACGTAACAAACCAGGGCCGAGACGCGAACATTGGGGGTAACTCTTGTGACCGGCAAGGACGAGGCCGAGCTTTCCCGGCTGCTCAGGGCCGCGATCGCGGGAGATGAAAGGGCTTATGCCGACTTTCTGCACCGCATTGCCGCCCTCGTTCGCGGTTTTATCCGGCGCAAGATCGTTCAGGGCGGGGTCGATCCCGAGGATATCGTGCAGGAAACCTTGCTGGCCATTCATGTCAAACGCCACACCTGGCGGCCTGACGCGCCGGTGCTGCCCTGGATCTATGCGATCGCCCGATTCAAGCTGATCGACGCGTTCCGCCGACGCGGGCGGCGCATCGAGGTCGAGATCGACGAGATCGCCGAAACCTTCGCCGAGCCGGAGACGGAAACGGTGAGCGAGCGCGACATCAACCGGGCGCTCGACGGGCTGCCGCCGGCGCAACGCTCCGTGGTCTCGTCGATCTCAGTCGACGGGCAGTCGATCGGCGAGACGGCGGCGAAGCTCGGCATCAGCGAGACGGCGGTGCGCGTATCGCTGCATCGGGGCCTCGCCGCGATCGCCAGACGGTTTGGACGAACAGCGACATGAGGACAGAGGATCTCATCAAGGCGCTCGACGCCGATGCCCGCGACAAGGCCATGCCGCTCGGCAAGGCCTGGTGGCTGGCGGTCGGCGTGGCCGTGGTGATCGCGGGGGTGGTCTTCTTTGCGACCATCGGGCCGCGTCCCGACATCATGCCGGCCATGCACACGATGCGCTTCATGTCGAAATTCGTATTCACGCTGGTGCTTGCGGCCAGCGCCTTCGCGCTGATCCGCGCGCTGTCGGTGCCGGGTGCTTCGACCGGGCGGGCGATGGCCTGGATGATCGCCGCGCCGCTTCTGGTGGTGCTGGCGGTGGTTCTGGAGCTTTTCGTCGTGCCCGAGGCCGATTGGGGCAAGCGACTTATCGGCTCGAACATGATGATCTGCATGAGCTTCATCCCGCTGATCGGCATTGGTCCGCTGGCTATCTTCCTCGGAATGCTGCGCTATGGCGCTCCGACGCGGCCGGTGTTGGCGGGCGCGGTGGCCGGCCTGCTCGCGGGCGGGCTCGCGGCAACCTTTTATGCCGCGCATTGCTTCGATGATTCGCCGCTCTTCGTCGCCACCTGGTATACGATCGCAATCGCCTTCCTGACGCTGCTCGGCGCCGTCGGCGGCCGGCTTTTCGTGCGCTGGTAGCCGTATAGCGATCCTTAGGTAGAGTTTAGAAACAGTCCCTTAATCATGCCGGAAATTGTTTGCCGATAGCGGAGCGATCGCTGTCGTCCGTGCAACCATTCCTTAAAACCGATCCACCAGGGTTGTGGCAACGTGCAGTGCGTGTTGGGTGGGATCGCCTCGTGGCGTGGTTGAACTGGAAAGGGCTCCGTGCCGACGGCCATGCTGCGCAGGCTTTGCTGGCGGTCGGGTTGGTTGCCGCCGCTGCGTCGGTCCTGCTGCCGCGCCTCGAATTCGGCGCCGATGCGCTGAAGCTCTGCCTGCAGGTTTCCGTGGCTATCACGGCCGCGACGCTGTTCTTGTCGGCGCTGTTCATCCACCGCATCGTCGATGATCGCCGGCAGATCGCCGAGAGCGAGCAGCGCTTCCGCCGGGCCATGGAAGATTCGGCGATCGGCGTCGCCATTGTCGGCCTCGATGGTCGCATCCAGCAGGCCAATCCCGCCTTCGCCGCGATGCTGGGCTACAGCCGCGCGGAGATCGAAGCACTGACCTTCCCGCAGATCACGCATCCGGACGATCTTGCGATCGGCCGCGAGACGATGCTGAACGTGCGGGAAGGCCGGATCAGCTCCTACCACTTCGAAAAGCGCTATCTCAGGAAAGACGGAACTGCGGTCTGGGCGCAGCTCGCCGGCTCGGTCATCCGCGACGAGGACACCCGCAAGCCGCTTTATCTCGTGTCCCAGATCGAGGACATCGACGCCCGCAAGCAGGCCGAGGCGCGCATCGCCGAGGCCGAGACCCGGTGGAACTTCGCGCTCACCAGCACCGGACAGGGCGTCTGGAGCCTCGATATGCGCAAGGGCGGCACCACCTATTCCGAAACCTGGGTGAAGATGCTGGGCTACGCCCATGGCGAGCTCGACGGCGACCCCGGCCGCTGGCTGACCATGATCCACCCCGACGACCGCGAAATTGTCGCCGAGGCGGATCGCGCGCATCTTGCCGGCGAGACGGCCTTCTTCGAGGCCGAGTTCCGGATGCGGCACAAGGACGGGCACTGGGTCTGGATCCTCGACCGCGGCAAGGCGATCGAGCGCGACGGCGAGGGCCGACTGATCCGGGCCATCGGCAGCCTGACCGATATCACCGAGCGCAAGGAGGCGGAGGCGCGGCTGATGGTTTCGGCGACGCTGCTGGCCGACGAGAAGGAGCGCCTCAGAGTGACGCTGCACTCGATTGGCGACGCTGTGATCTGCACCGACGCCGCCAACCGCATCACCTTCATGAACCCGATCGCGGAAAAGCTCACCGGCGTCGACGTCGGCGAGGCGCTGGGAAAGCTGCTCGGCCATGTCTATTGGGCGGTCGACGAGGAAAGCGGGCACAGAATCGGCCTGACGCGTCCTTCGGCGGGCGAACGCCCGAACTGCGACCACAACACGCGCGCTGTCCTTGTCCGGCGCGACGACACCCGATGCAGCATCCGCCAGGTGGTGTCGCCGATCATGAATGACCGCGAGGAGTTCTGCGGCCTGGTCATCGTCTTCCAGGATTTCAGCGACGCGCGCGCCCTGCAACGCCAGCTGGCCTATGCCGCCGCTCATGACGCGTTGACCGGGCTCGCCAACCGTTCGAGCTTCATGCGCACCATGGAAGATCTGGTCGATCAGTGCCGCATCAATGGCGGCGAGCATCAGTTCATGTTCGTCGATCTCGATCACTTCAAGGCGGTCAACGACACCGGCGGCCATGCCGCGGGCGATGCGCTGCTCAAGCGCGTGGCCGACACGTTGCGCAGCGTGCTCGGTGCGGAAGACATTGTCGCACGGCTCGGCGGCGACGAATTCGCCGTTATCCTCAAATCGGGCGCCGCTGAGCGCGGGCCGATCGCGGCGCGCTCGATCATCGATGCCATCCGCAACCTCAACTTCAGCTGGGACGGGCGCCTGCATTCGATCGGCGCCAGCATCGGGCTTGCGCCGATCCGCGCCGGCTGTGGCGAGGTGGACGAGATCATCGCCCGCGCCGACGCCGCCTGTTATGCCGCCAAGGCGGCAGGCCGCGGCTGCGTTTCCGCCGCGCCCGACGAAGCTTCGAAAGATTTGGCGCCACTGCCGCTTGCCGCGGCTTCCTGAGCCGCGTCGAAAGGGTTCAGCCGCAGAAGATCAGCGCGTCGGCACCGGATGGTCGCCGCGATAATCGTAGAAGCCGCGACCGGTCTTGCGGCCGAGCCAGCCGGCTTCGACATATTTCACCAGCAGCGGGCACGGGCGGTATTTGGAGTCCGACAGGCCCTCATGCAGCACCTGCATGATCGACAGGCAGGTGTCGAGGCCGATGAAGTCGGCGAGCTGGAGCGGTCCCATCGGGTGGTTGGCGCCGAGCCGCATGGCGGTGTCGATGGCGTCGACCGTGCCGACGCCTTCGTAGAGCGTGTAGATCGCCTCGTTGATCATCGGCAAAAGAATGCGGTTGACGATGAAAGCCGGGAAATCCTCCGAGACGGTGATGGTCTTGTCGAGGTGCTTCACATAGGTCTTGGCGGCCTCGAAGGTCTGGTCCTCGGTGGCGATGCCGCGCACCAGCTCGACCAGCTTCATCACCGGCACCGGGTTCATGAAGTGGATGCCGATGAAGCGCTCCGGACGGTCGGTCTGGGCGGCAAGCCGGGTGATCGAGATCGACGAGGTGTTGGTCGCCAGAATCGCTTCCGGATTGAGCTGCGGGCAGAGCTGCGCGTAGATCTTGCGCTTGACCGTTTCATCCTCGGTCGCCGCTTCGATCACCAGATCGGCGGCGGCGAGGTCGGCCATGGCCGGGGCGGCGGAGATGCGCGCCATCGCTTCGTTGCGCGCCTTCTCCTCGAGCTTGCCGGAGCCGACCTGGCGGGCCATGTTGCCGCTTATCGTGGCGATGCCCTTCTCGATCCGGTCAGCCGATATGTCGTGGATCAGGACCTTGTAGCCGCCCAGCGCCGAGACATGGGCGATACCGCCACCCATCTGACCCGCGCCGACAATGCCGATCGTCTCGATCTTGCTCATGACCCCGATCCCGTCCGGAGCAGTTCCGCTTCCTTGAAGCAGGAACGCGCCTGTGTGTTTGTTTCTCGCAATCCCGGACGCAAACCGCCGGAATGGCTCAGACCTTGGCGGCCTGCTTTTTGTGCAGTGCAAACTAAAAGGGCGGGGCGACTTCGTCTACCCCACCCTTTGGATTTTAATATGCCAGAACCGGCGGCGTCAAAGCACCTTTTGCAGCTCCGGCAGGATGACGAAGAGATCGCCGACCAGGCCGTAATCGGCGACCTGGAAGATCGGCGCTTCCTCGTCCTTGTTGATGGCGACGATCACCTTCGAGTCCTTCATGCCGGCAAGGTGCTGAATGGCGCCGGAGATGCCGACGGCGATGTAGAGATCGGGCGCGACCACCTTGCCGGTCTGGCCGACCTGCCAGTCGTTCGGCGCGTAGCCAGCGTCGACCGCGGCGCGCGAGGCGCCGACCGCAGCGCCGAGCTTGTCGGCAACCGGCAGGATGACCTCCTGGAACTTCTCCGAGGAGCCGAGCGCGCGGCCGCCCGAGATGATGATCTTGGCCGAGGTCAGCTCCGGACGGTCGTTCTCGGAAAGCTTGTTCTCGACGAAAGACGACAGGCCGGGGTTGGCGGCGGCGCCGACCGTCTCGACCGAGGCGGAACCACCTTCCGGCGCTGCCGAGAAGGATGCGGTTCGTACGGTGATGACCTTCTTGGCGTCGGTCGACTGCACGGTCTGGATGGCGTTGCCGGCATAGATCGGCCGCTTGAAGGTATCCGGCGAGACGACCTCGATGATCTCGGAAACCTGGGCGACGTCGAGGAGTGCCGCCACGCGCGGGGCGACATTCTTGCCCGACGAAGTGGCCGGCGCGACGATCGCGTCATAGGAGCCGGCGAGCGAGACGACCAGCGCCGCCGTCGGCTCGGCGAGGCGCTCGGCAAGCTCGTCGGCCTCGGCGAGCAGCACCTTGCGGACGCCTTTCAGCTTGGCGGCGGCATCAGCCGCGCCCTTGGCGCCCTTGCCGGCCACCAGCACGTCGACATCCGAGCCGATCTGGAGGGCCGCCGAGAGCGCCTTGGCGGTCTGGTCGGAAAGGCTTGCATTGTCATGTTCGGCGATGAGGAGAATTGCCATTTTCTTTATCCTTTCCCGATCGCTTTAAAGCACGCCGGCTTCGTTCTTGAGCTTCTCGACCAGTTCGGCCACCGACTTCACCTTGACGCCGGCCTTGCGGCCGCCCGGCTCCTCGGTCTTGATCACCTTGAGGCGCGGCTTGACGTCGGCGCCGTAGTCGGCCGGGCTCTTCTCGTCGAGCGGCTTCTTCTTGGCCTTCATGATGTTGGGCAGCGAGGCATAGCGCGGCTGGTTGAGGCGAAGGTCGGCGGTGACGATCGCCGGCATCTTCAGCTCCACCGTCTGCAGGCCGCCGTCGACTTCGCGCGTCACCTTGGCCTTGTCACCGGCGAGCTCAATTTTTGAGGCGAAGGTCCCTTGAGCCCAGCCAAGCAACGCCGCCAGCATCTGGCCGGTCTGATTGCTATCGTCGTCGATCGCCTGCTTACCGAGGATGACGAGGCCGGGCTTCTCGGCCTCGACCACGCCCTTCAGCACCTTGGCCACACCCAGCGGCTCGGTCTGCTCGTCGGTCTTGACCAGGATTGCGCGGTCGGCGCCCATGGCGAGCGCGGTGCGCAGCGTCTCCTGCGCCTGCTGCGGGCCGATCGAGACGACGATGATTTCTTCCGCCTTGCCGGCTTCCTTGATGCGGATCGCTTCCTCGACCGCGATCTCGTCGAACGGGTTCATCGCCATCTTGACGTTGGCAAGCTCGACGCCCAGTCCGTCGGCTTTCACCCGGACCTTGACGTTGGCATCCACAACCCGCTTCACGGGCACAAGGATCTTCATTTTCCTGTCACCTCTCCTGAGATAGTCGGGGCGCTATAGCAGCGTGCGCCCTGTCAGAGTTGTCGAAAGCCGACATCTCGGACGGAATATCCGTCCAATTGTGCCGTTTCCGTAGTGGCGACAAATCGGCGCGTCAATATCCCACGACGCACCCAAATCGGTTCAATCCCGGGGCGTCGCTGCTCCACGGCCCCATTGCGAGGCCGGCTGCGCCGGATCGCTGGGGGCCGGCTCGACGGGGATAGGCGGCTGCTGGATGTTGGGCGTCGGATCCGGCTCGCCGTCGGCGCCGGCCAGCAGCGGCACGCCCCGGCTGCGCAGCACCAGCACCAGGATCGATCCGGCGATGATGCCGCCGATATGGCAGGCCCAGGAGATCTGGTCCTCGCCGGCCGCGGCAAACATCACGATCTGGAACAGGATCCACAGGATCAGCGGAATGAACGCCGGGATGCGCAACGGGATGCGGGCAAAGGCCAGCACCCAGACCTTCACCCGGGGATAGAGGATCAGATAGGCGGCGACGACGCCGGCAATCGCCCCCGAGGCGCCGATCAGCGGCACCTGCGAATCCCAGGCCACTAACCCCTGGAAGAAGGCACCAGCGACGGCGCAGGCCAAGTAGAAGATCAGATAGCGTATGTGGCCGAGCGCATCCTCGACATTGTCGCCGAACACCCAAAGGAACAGCATGTTGCCGCCGAGATGGAAGATGTCGGCATGCAGGAACGAGTAGGTGAGGTAGCTGAGGCTCTCGGGGATGACGACGAATTCGGGCGACAGCTCGACCTTGTCGTGAACCACCGACGGAATGAAGCCAAGGCCGAGAACCGCGGCATTGGTGAAGTTCTCACCGCCAAGCGTGGTCGCCAGATAGATCAGCACATTCGCCACGATCAGGCCGATGGTGACATATTGCAGCCGGACATGGCGCAGCCTGTTGGTGTCGTAGAGCGGGATGAACATCGGACCCCTCCCGCCTGCGGATTCAGCGGTTCTTACCGGGAACCCATAGCACGTCGGCCTTTCCATTGTCATTGACCGCACGGGCGGCGACGAACAGGAAATCCGAGACGCGGTTGATGTATTTGAGCGCCTCGCGATTGACATGCTCGGCCGGATCCTGCGCCAGCGCCACCATCAAGCGCTCGGCGCGGCGCGCCACGGTGCGGGAAAGATGGAGCGCGGCTGCGGCCGGCGTGCCGCCGTTCAGCACGAAGGATTTCAGCGGCTGCAGCTCCTTGTTGAGCGCGTCGATATCCCGTTCGATGCGGTCGGTCTGGGCGGCAACGATGCGCAGCGGCTCGTATTCCAGGGGCTTGCCGTCGTCCGGCACGGCAAGGTCGGCGCCCAGATCGAACAGATCGTTCTGGATGCGCGACAGCATGGCGTCGATCGCGGGATGTTCGGCGGCGGTATGGATGCGGGCCATGCCGATGCAGGCATTGGCCTCGTCGATAGTGCCGTAGGCGTCGACGCGCAGGTCGGATTTCAGCCGTCGCTCACCGGTGCCAAGCCCCGTCGTGCCGTCGTCGCCGGTGCGGGTGTAGATCTTGTTGAGCTTGACCACGCCGTCCTCTCTAAAATCTCTATTTGCGTGTGAAATAGACCACCAGCAACAGCAGCGCCAAGGCCACGGCCTGCAGCATGATGCGCGCCTGCATCAGCTTGTTCGAGGTAATGCCGGAGCCGCCGCGCATCATGTTAATCAGGCCGCGAACCAGAACGATCACCACTGCGGCCATCGCGACGATGGCGAGGATCTTGAAGACGATGAGCATCTGGCTGGCTCCGGTTCAGGTTCGGGTCAGGCGCGCCTGGCGAGCACGCGATAGAGCAGGGATGCCGGCAGGATGCGTTTCAGCGCCGCGCCGATCCGGGCCGGCAGTGTTACCACATAATGCGGGCGCGGGCGCTGTGACAGAAGCGCGTGGCGGAGCGCCTTGTAGACGACCTCGGGTCCGGGCTTCAGCTTCGACACGCTGCCGCCGGCCTGAAGCCGCGCAAGCTGCGCCTGATAATCGGCGCGGTGGACGGAATTTTCGATGTCGATGTTTTTTAGGAACCAGGTGAGGCCGTTGCTGGCAATCTTCGACGTCACCGGTCCCGGTTCGATCAGGGATAGGTGGATGCCGCTGCCTTCGAGTTCCTGGCGCATGCAGAGCATCAGGCCTTCGATGGCGTGCTTGGAGGCCGAATAGGCGCCTCTGAAGCGGACCGGCGCCAGCCCGAGAATCGAGGAGCAGTGTACGAGCCGGCCATGCCCCTGGCGGCGCATGACCGGAACGATACGCCGGGTGAGGTCGTGCCAGCCGAAGAAATTGGCCTCGAACTGCTCGCGAAGCGCTGCGACCGACAGGTCCTCTACGGCGCCGGGCTGGGCGTAGGCGCCGTTGTTGAAGAGCGCGTCAAGCGTGCCGCCGGTGCGCTCCAGCACCGCATCGACCAATACCGCGATGGATTCGGGCTCACAGTAGTCGAGGTAAAAAGCCTCCAGGCCGTCGGCCTCGAGGGCTGCGATGTCGGCCGGCTTGCGCGCCGTGGCGAAGACCCGCCAGCCTTCCGCTTTCAACGCCCGCGCGCAATAGGCGCCGATGCCGGAGGAGGCGCCGGTGACGATGACGGTGCGCAACTCTTCGGCGGCGGGGCGCATTGTGGGACCTGGGGTTGCCATTTGCCGCAATCACTTCCCATATTCGCGGCGTTGACACAATCGAGCGGAGCGCGGGCCCTTGCTGCGGAATATCGTCGCCCTCAAGCGCGTGCTCTACGATGCGATAGGCCACTTCAACACCGATGACGGCTGGGCGATGGCCAGCCATCTGGCGATCACCTCGCTGATGGCGCTGTTTCCGTTCCTGATCTTCGCCACCACGCTTGCCAGCTTCCTCGGCGCGCGCGCCTTCGCCGACACGGCCGTGCATCTGGTCTTCGACACATGGCCGGAGCAGATCGCCAAGCCGATCGCGCATGAGGTGCTGAACGTGCTCACGGTGCGCCGCACCGACCTTCTGACCTATGGCGTGCTGCTTGCGGCCTATTTCGCTTCCAACGGCATCGAAGCCCTGCGCACTTCGCTCAACCGCGCCTATCGAGTTACCGAGACGCGCGGCATCATCCACCGCCGGGTGCAAAGCATCATCTTCGTCTTGATCGCCACCGCCTGCTTTCTCGCCATCAGCGTGCTTTTGGTGTTCGCGCCGCTGCTCGCACGGCTGGCGGAGGCGCATCTGGAGTGGATCAAGCCGTATATGGGCACGATCACCATCTGGCGTTACGTGATCGCCTCGACGGTCATCGTCATCGGGCTGTTCTCCGTGCATATCTGGCTGCCTGCCGGCAAGCGCCGCTTCGTCTCGATCATACCCGGCATCGTCTTCACGCTGGTCGCCTGGCTGGTGGGGTCGACGATCTTTGCCACCTATCTCGACCATTTCTCGTCCTATGTGACGACCTATGCCGGGCTCGCCTCGATCATGATCGCGGTCGTCTTCCTCTACATCATCTCGGCGATCTTCATCCTGGGCGGCGAACTCAACGCCGCGATCAGCCGCTATCTTGAAGCGCGCGCCCGCGTCGGCTGAGCCTGCCGCGCCGTCGCCAAGGCGACGCCAAGGGTGGCGATCGCCATGCCGGCGATCTGCAGCAGGTTGAGCTGCTCATTGAAAAGCACCCAGGCGATGACTGCGGTTACGGCCGGCACCAGGTAGAACAGCGAGGCAACCTTCGACATCTCGCCGTCCCTGATCATCACCATCAACAGGAATATGGCGCCGACCGAGAGCACCAGCACCAGCCAGGCCAGGGCGAAGATCAGCTCGCCATTGACGGTGACGGCGCGAGTCTCGAAGGCGAGCGAGCCCAGGATCATCACGACGGAGCCGCCGACATATTGCCACATCGTCGCCGACACCAGATCGCCGCCGGAGGCATAGCGCTTCTGCCAGATGGTGCCGGCGCTCATGCCGAGCACCGAGACGAGTGAGGCGGTCAGCGTCGCCGGCGTGACGCCGCCGTGCAGCATGCCGAGCTTCGGCCAGAGCACGATGACGACGCCGAGCAGGCCGACGGCAAGGCCTGCCCAATGGCGCGGCAGGATCGCTTCGCCCAGGAATTTTCCAGCGAGCACGGCGGTGATCAGCGGCTGCAGGCCTACGATCAGCGCCGAAAGGCCCGCCGGCATGCCCCTGTGGATCGCCCAGAAGACGGCGCCGAGATAGACGCCGTGCATGAGGACGCCGGCCGCCGTCGCGTGCAGCGCCTCATCGCGCGTTGCCTTGCGCGAGCGGAGCAGGATGGAGAGGCCGGCAAACAGGATCGCCGCGATCACGAAGCGGATGGCAAGGAAGGTGAAGGGTTCCGCCCAGGGCATGGCGTAGCGCGCGCCGATGAAGCCGGTCGCCCACAGAACGACGAAGGAGGCGGGAATGAACCGCTTGATGCTCTGCATGGGGGGAAGCTGCCGGGATGAACGGTTGATGACGGCAATTGCTCTAATGCCGATCAATCCCGCAAGCAAAACGAAACGGTTGATCCATAAGCTAAGTCGAATTCAACAAACCGTGCCAACAGGGGCATGGCGCATCGCCGCGCCATGGTGGGGCATGTTTTTGCATCTGGACACGGCCTGGCTGTTGTTTGCCTTCGCGATCATCGCCGGCTTCGGCTTCTTCTTCGGCACTGCGCTCGACGTGATCATGAGGGAGAGCGGCTTCGGCCCGACCGGCAACACGCTGCTGTTCATCTTCGGCTTTTTCGTCGCGGTGGCGGTCGCCAACCAACAAGGCATCAGCCTGAGCGATCTCAAGCTGGCGGTTGCCTGCGGGCTCGGCGGCGCCTTTGTCTTCATAAGCGCGCTGGCGCTGATCAAGGCCGGGATGGCGCGCCTCTAGCCAGCTAAAAGCCGATCAATCTTCTGACATCCTGCGGCGACATGCCCGCCGCCCGGAGGGAGGCAAGGCCGGTGTCCTTGAAGCTCTTGGACAGTTTCCTGCCGTCCGGACCGAGGATCAGGCGGTGGTGGAAATAGCGTGGCTGCGGAAGGCCGAGAAGTTGCTGCAGCAGGCGCTGCACGCTTGTCGCCGAATAAATATCCTGGCCCCGCACGACGTGGCTGACACCCTGCAGAGCGTCGTCGAGGACCACGGCGAGATGGTAGCTGGTCGGGATGTCGCGGCGGGCGACGATGACGTCGCCCCAGGCTTGCGGTTGTGCTTCGATCGCTCGCGTCGCGGACATCGTCTCGTCGGTGAACTCCACCCATGACAGGCCGGCGGTGACGCGCGCCATGGCCGCCTCGACATCGAGCCGCCAGGCGAAGGGCATGTTCTCCGCGATCCGCCGCCTGCGCTCCCTGGCCGACAGGGCCTTGTCGAGTGGCGGGTAGAGCGGCACGCCGTCCGGATCGCGAGGCCAGTCGCGGCTGCCTCTCTCGGCGATGAAGGCGCGGATCTCGCCCCGGCTCATGAAAGCGGGATAGATGAGTTCCTCTGCGATCAGCCGCTCGAGCACGTCGCGGTATTCGGCGAAATGCTCGGACTGGCGACGCACCGGCAGTTCCCAACGCAACCCCAGCCATTCGAGATCGCGAAAAATGCCGGCCTCGAATTCGGGCGTGCAGCGCAGGATATCGATATCCTCGATGCGCAGCACCAGGCGCCCGCCGGCCTGCGCCGCCATGCGCTGGTTGAGCAGAGCCGAATAGGCATGGCCGAGATGCAATTCGCCATTGGGGCTCGGCGCGAAGCGGAATGTCAGGAGTGTCATATCTCGGGCGGTATTCGGGTTGAAAGGCGCTTCCGCCGGTTGCTAGTTAGCCATCAATTGCCATTTCGCGGGCGCCCTGGGAACAAGCAACGTGCAACGCATCGCCTCGCTCGACGACATTGCGACAGGGCTCGACGCGCTCTGCCGGATCGATCCGCGGCTGGCGACCGTGCGCGGCCGGGCGGGCGAAGTACCGCTCCGGCTGTCGGAACCTGGCTTCCAAAGCCTCGCTTCCATTATCGTTTCACAGCAAGTTTCCCGCGCGAGCGCCGACGCCATCTTCGGGCGACTGGTGAAGCTCGTCGACCCGCTGACGCCGCAAGCAATCCTTGCCGCGCGCGAAGACGTATTTCGCGAGGCCGGGCTGTCGCGGCCGAAACAGCACGGGCTGCTCGCCGTCGCCGAGGCGGTGGCCGGCGGGCTCGATCTCGATCACCTGTGCACGCTGGACGCCGGCGACGCGATTGCCGCGATGACGGCCGTGCCTGGCATCGGCCCATGGACGGCCGAATGCTACCTTTTGTTTGCAGCCGGCCACCCGGATGTGTTTCCCGCGCGCGACGTCGCGCTGCAGACGGCGGTCGGCCATGCGCTCGGCATCGAGCCGCGTCCGCCGGAAAAAATGCTTATCCGGCTGGCCGAATCATGGAGCCCGTGGCGGGGGGTCGCGTCGCGGCTTTTCTGGGCCTACTACCGGGAACTGAAGGGCAGGGACGCGGCGCCCTCCGCCGAAATGACCAAAAAAGCCTGAAAATCATGCGGTTTTGGCGATTTCGACGCACGACAATCCGCTTCACATCCCTGTCATGTCGGGCTTACAGTATCCGCGCCGTTCGGTTCTAGAAGCAAGGAGGCGAAGGACGTGACGGTTGCCGTATCTCCGGATGGGCTTCCCGCGCTGGTGCTGAATGCGGACTACCGCCCGCTCAGCTATTACCCCCTGTCGCTCTGGTCGTGGCAGGACGCCATCAAGGCAGTCTTCCTCGACCGGGTCAACATCGTCGCCGAATACGAGCACGCCGTCTCTTCGCCGACCTTCTCGATGAAGCTGCCGAGCGTGGTCAGCCTGAAAGCCTATGTGAAGCCGTCGCGGCATCCCGCCTTCACCCGCTTCAACGTCTTCCTGCGCGACCGCTTCCAGTGCCAGTATTGCGGAACGCCGGAGGATCTGACGTTCGACCATGTCATCCCGCGCCATCGCGGCGGAGCGACGACCTGGGAGAATGTCGTCGCCGCCTGCTCGCCCTGCAACCTTCGCAAGGGCGGCATGATGCCGGCGCAGGCCAAGATGTGGCCGCTGCAGAAGCCCTATCAGCCGACGGTGCACGACCTGCACAACAACGGCCGCTTGTTCCCGCCCAACCATCTGCATGAAAGCTGGATGGATTATCTGTACTGGGATGTCGAACTCGAGCCTTAGAGTTCGGCACAAATTCGCCATGCTGGTGGCCTGCCGCAGCTTTCTGCGCTTCCGGTGCTCACGTACTTAAGTACGCTCCGCTCCGGTTCTCGAAAGCCGCGCCATCCGACTCAGCCTGCCGAATTTTTGATCGAACTCTGCGTCGCATTTCTCGATCAATTGGCTTAATCGCGCGCGAGCGCGCTGCGGAAGGCGACGGCGGCGAGGATGAGGCTGGCGATGGCGTTCCAGCCGGCGAGCGACAGGCCGAGGATGCGAAGCGCCGCCTTGTCGCAGGAGGGTGGCACGAATTTGTCGAGCGCGTCGAGCACGCCCTTGCCGCCGGTGTCGACCGGACCGGCGCCGGCGGTGCAGTCAGCCGGACCTTGCCACCATGCCCATTCGACGCCCGAATGGTAGACGCCGAGATAGAGGCCGTAGAGCATCAACAGGCCGCCGATCGCGAGCAGCCCGCGCGTCACCCAGGCCGGCGCGCGCAGCATCGAGGCGATCGCCGCCAGCAGCATCAGCGGCGCGCCGATATAGTAGGGCGTGCGCTGCTCGAGGCAGAGATGGCAGGGGATGTAGCCCCCGATATATTGGAAGGCGAGCGCAGAGCCGACGGTCGCGGCCATGGCGACGGCGAGAAAGAGCGCCGCGCGCGTGCGCTGGCGTCCGGTGTCGGCATTCATGGTCGCGGTCATCTATCGGGTCCGTTGCTGCGTCGCTATCCGTGGGCGTATCTGACGAGGATATAGAGCAAAATCAGGGCAGCGGCGCCGGCGCCGACAATCAATCCCAAGCGCTTTTCGATGAACTCCCTGATCGATTCGCCATAGCGGCGAAGCAGCCAGGCAAGCAGCAGGAAACGCCCGCCGCGCGCCACGATCGCGAGCCCGATGAAGAGCAGGAGATTGACGCCGATGACGCCGGACAGGATCGTCACCACCTTGATCGGCGGCAGATGGGCCGCACCCGAGGTGACCAGCATCAGGATGATGAAGCCGACGCCGGACGAGGTGCGCAACTGCTCGAACTCGTCGTATTTGCCGTAGAATTCGAGCACCGGCTTGGCGACCGCCTCGTAGGCATAGTGGCCGATGAACCAGCCGGCGACGCCGCCCAGCACGGAGGCGACCGTGGCGATCAGCGCGTAGCGATAGGCGCGCTCGGGTTTGGACAGCGCCATCGGCAGGAAGAGCACGTCGGCCGGCACCAGGAAGACCGAGCTTTCGACGAAGGCGATGAAAGCCAGCCACCATTCGGCCGATTTCCTCGCCGCCAGCGACAGGGTCCAGTCGTAAAGTCCGCGAAGCATCGGCTCTCCTGATGCGTTGACGCAATTCCGAACGGAAAACCGCTGCGCACTTTTCCCCTGGAATCATCTAATGCATGTCACCCCAACGGCGCAGCGGTTTTCGGCCACCGGCATGCATGAAACAAGGACCCAAAGCGCCGCAGCCGCCATTATCGACCGGGCACCTTAAACATTCGCCTCTCTAGAAAGATTTCTCGCGGCGCACAATGGCGGCGGTCCTCACAAGACCGCTGGATGCTGTTTGGCCGAAGCGGCGCCGGCAAATCCGCAACAGGCCAGTTGACGAAAGGCCGTCCAACCGTATAGTCCGCCCCCATCCAGGCCGCCCGGCCTGAGCCCCTATGGCGGAATTGGTAGACGCGCTCGACTCAAAATCGAGTTCCGCAAGGAGTGCTGGTTCGATCCCGGCTAGGGGCACCATCCTTCGCTCTGCGAGCTTCGGATGGCAGGGCCATCCTTTACGAGCTTCGGATGGCAGGCCGTCCTTTACGAGCTTGGGGTGGCGTCATGCCCCCAACGAGCTTCGGGTGGCAGGCCATCCGAATGCCCTACCGCATATTCCCTGTATGCCCTTGCGAGTAGCGCCCTGGCTGGGGCCACACGGTGAGGCCATGCGGCTCGGCGCCGACGCGGATTTTCGTCACCGCGCCGCTCATCGTGTCGATCATATAGACTTCGCTGTCGAAGCGGCCGGAGAGCCATAGCTGCCTGCCGTCGGCGCTGACATTGCCCATGTCGGGGCTGCCGCCGCCGGGGATCGGCCATTGCGCGACCACCGCGCGGGTGGCGAAGTCGATCACCGTGACGCTGCCGGGACCCCTGGCCTTGCCCTGCTCCATCGTGTGCGAGCCTCGGTTCGAGACGTAGAGCCGCTTGCCGTCGCGGCTGACGACGAAGCCATGCGTGCCGATGCCGGTCGGGATGAAGCCGATTTCCCGAAAACTGTCGCCGTCGACCAGGAACACGCCGTCGTTCATCATGTCGGCCACGTAGAAGACCTTGCCGTCGGGCGAGAGGCGGATATCCTGCGGCATGCCCATCCTGGCGAGGTCGAGGTGGCCGAGCAGCTTCTGGTTCTTCAGGTCGATCTTGGCCAGGCCGCCGTCGCCGTATTCGCAGGTGAAGATCGCATAGGAGCCGTCGGCAGAGAAGTCGGCGTGGTTGATGCCGGGGCAAGTCGGCGTCGGCAGGCTCGATTTCAACGCCATGGTGTGCGGGTCGCGGAAATCGAGCTGCTTCATCGCTTCGTCAACCACGATGGCGGCGCTGCCGTCCGGCATGAAATACAGATTATAGGGGTCGTCGACCGGGATCTGCTGGCCGGGCTTGGCCGTCATCGGGTCGATCGGCGTCAGGCTGCCGTTCCTGCCGGTGCCGTTGTTGGCGACCCACAGCGTCTTGAGGTCCCAGGACGGAACGACATGCTGCGGCTTGCTGCCGACCGGGAAGCGCGCGACCTCCTTCAAGGTGACGGTGTCGATCACCGAGACGCTGTTGGAGGAACGGTTCGGCACATAGACGCGCGGCAGCGCGCCGGCCGTGGCGGGGCTCAGATGGCCGGCCGTGGTCTGGCTGTAGATGTTGACGGGCGCGGGCGGATCGCTGCAATCCTCCGGGCAGGTATCGGCCACGGCTCGAGCCGGAAACGCGGCGAGTAGGACAAGCGGCGCACAAAGGCGGGCGAAGCGCAGGACGGTATCGATCATTTGAAGTGCTTTGTGGTGAAGGCGGCCGGGTCCGGCCGCCGCAAGCCATAGCCGGTGTCTCGCCGCCCATCTAGCGTCTTTTCAGCAGGCTCCGCATGCGGTTGCGCAGGATGCGCGCCATGTTGCGGGTCTCGCGGTAGAGATGCAGTTGCGAGGCCGCCTGACGGGCCAGCCGGTCGGCGTCCGGCGTCAGCCCGATCACCAGCGTGCCCATCGGCTTGCGCTCGCTCCACAGGCGGCTCATCACCGGATGGTCCGGAACCGCGCAGGAATCGGTCATCACGATGTTTGGATCGTCGAGATGCTGCCTGGTCACCTCGATCATCAAAAGCGTGCCCGGCGAATAGGCGGAAAGCGTTTCGTCATAGGCCGTCTTCCACGTATAGGCGACGCCGGCCTCGACGAAGACGACCAGGCAGGCGATGGTGCGGCCGTCGAGCGTCAAGAGATGGGTGCGGCACATGTCCTGCTCGGCCAACCTGTGCACGGCCTCGCGGGCGAAAGCGGCACGGTAGCGGTCGATCGCCATCGCGGTGCGCTCGCGGCCTTTCCAGCCGGCCGCTTCCAGCGTCAGGAAGCTTTCGATGGCGTGGCGGATCTCGTCCGGCCCGCGCGCCACGACGTGCTCCAGCCTGCCTTGATCGGCAAGGCGCCGCTTCAGGCGGCGGAATTCGCGGTAGTGATGCGCGCGCAGCGACGCCTTGAGGTATTCCTCGCCGTCGGCATCGCTCTCCAGCACCGGACGCTCGGCCTCGCCGGTGGTGACCATGGTCAAGCCGCGGCTGTCGGCAAAGGAGGTGAGCAGGCTCGCCACCGGACCGTCGAGGCGCATATCGGGTAGCACGAAGACCCTGGGCAGCTTGAGATGCGGCCTCGACAGCATCGAGAAGAAATCCTCGATGACGCCGATGGGATCGTCGCGGTCGACCAGCGGCGTGCCGAGCGGGCCGAACGGGCTCGACCATGTGCGCATCACCGGAACGCCGAGGGGGATCGCCGGCCGCTCGACCGAGAACGGCACCAGAAGGCGCAGCCGGTTGCGGTACTCGTCGCCGTCGCGGATGACGGCCAGCCGCACCTCGCGGTCTTCCAGCCGCGGCATGGCCGGCGCCAGGAAGCGCGGGTTGAAGAAGACATTGGGCTCGATCGTGCGGGCGCTGAGATAGTCGAGCTCCTCGACAAGATCGAAGCCGGCCGAGGCTGGGTAGATGGCCAGCTTGCGCTCCGGCCTGTTGCTGGCGAAGAGCTCGATATGGGCCGGGTCGGCCTCGCGCGCCAGGCCGGCAAGGTTGGAGACCATGGCGCCGGCGGGGCCGCCGCTGGTCTCTTCGAGCAACGGGACGGCGGCCATCAGGCGATTTCCTTTTTTGCAGGCACGAAGATCGCCATCACGATGCCGAGCTTGCGCCAGACGGTGAACGAGAGCGCGCAGGCCTCGAAGACCATGGCGAGGCTGGTGGCGATGGCCGCGCCCCAGAGGCCGAACAGCGGAATGAGGACCACGTTGAGGCCGATGTTGAAGGCAAGCGTCATGGCATAGACGCCGGCGCAGATGTTCTGGTTGCCGCTCATGGTGAGCAGGCTCTCGCAGGGACCGACAGCGGCGCGCGCCACGACGCCCAGCACCAGCAGGAAGAGCAGCGGATAGCCGGCGGTGAATTCGGGACCGAACAGCACCAGCATCGGCTCGCCCAGCGCCAGCACCAGCAGCGCCATCAGCAGCGAGGGCCAGAAGGTCCAGGAGACGGTCTCGCGAGCGAAAGCGGCAAGCCGATGCGGCTCGCCATGGGTGAACTGGGCGTAGCGCTGTGCAACGCCGGCCTTGACCGCGAAATAAACGAAATGCACCAGCGCCAGCGTCTTCACCGTGGCGAAATAGACGGCGACGTCATTGGGATCGAGATAGGCGCCCACCATCAGCACGTCGGCGTTGGTGAGCAGGAAGAAGAAACCCTCGACCAGGAAGATCGGCAACGAGACGAGAATCCACTGGCTGAAATGCACGGTCATCGGCCCGGGCGGGACTTTTTTGTCCATGCGCGAGGTGACGGCCATCAGCTGGCCGAGCGTGGTGACATAGGTCGCGGCGATCGAGGCGAAGATCGCGGTCTTGGCGTCGGGCACATAGTGCAGGCCAAGCATCAGCGCCATGAACACCAGGATCAGCACCGGGCGCACCAGATAGGTGGGCGACAGCGCCAGCAGCGCCCAGGAATTGGCGCGCGCCAGCCCCTGAAGAAGATCGCCGAGCGCGATCATCGGCAGGCAGATGACGCCGAGGATGAAGGGGATGACGTAGTAGTTCTCGATCCAGTCCGAGGCCAGCCAGACGCCAAGCGCGCCAAGGCCGGCCACCAGGGTCGAGGCGACGAGCACGAAAAGGCGGCTCGCCTGCACGATGCCGCGCAGCTCGGCCAGCATGCCGCGCTCGCGATATTCGGGAATGAAACGGATGACCGAGGTGTGGAAGCCGAGGCAGGCGAGGTTGCCGACGATGACCATCGTCACCCAGACCAGCACCGAGATGCCGTATTCGAACGAGCCCATCCAGCGTGCCATCAGCACCTGGCTGACGAAGGCGATGAAGGCGCTGACGATGCGGATGGAAAAGGCGATCAGCGACATGCGCCCGGCTTCGCCGCGCTCGTCGGCGGTGAACAGCACGGCATCGATGCGGCCAAGCAACGGACGCATGCGCAGCGCCCAGCGCTGCGGCAGGAACCGCCCGGCAGTCGTCGCCGCGGAAAAGCGCACCCAGAACTCTCCGTTTTCCGCCTCTTTCCAAGGTTTCGGTCTATCCGAAACACCTTAAGAAAGGGTGGTGGGGTGCTTCCTTCTCCCCGTCACTATACCGGGAGAAGGTGTCGGCAGGCGGATGAGGGGCGGAACCCGCCTCGGGAATTTGGGATGAACCGCGTGTCGAAGAGATTTCTTTGCGGGAGGGATCCTAAACAGGGTGATTATCCTCTGTCAGATACGAGGGGCGGCCAATCGCAATCGCCGGCGCTGCCCCTCATCCGGCCCTTCGGGCCACCTTCTCCCCGTGAAACGGGGAGAAGGCAAGGATGTCTCACATCCCCTGCATCGCGTCGCAGGAGACGTTCGGGTTCATGTCGGCGAAGGCGCCGGTGGGGTTCTGCTTCCAGGCCCAGACATGCAGTTCGTAGAACGGGCCGAGGCCGTAGCGGTTGGGCGCCGTGTTGAAGTTGAACAGATGGCCTTCGAGCGAGGCCGGGCCCTTCGCGGTGATGTATTCGACCGCGATCAGCTTTAGCGTGCCGTCGGCCATCGGCTCGTACATCACGGCTTCCGGCTTGGCGACGTCGACGGCGTCGTCCTTCAGATAGGCGGCGTTGACGTAGTGGATGCCCATCGCGCCGCCGGTGAGGCCGCTGGCGCAGGGGATCGGCGCGTAGCCTTCGGCTTTCGCCACGGCGACGTCCTCGAAGCGGCTGTCGAGCGCTCGCACCTTTTCGGCAAGCGGATTGACGGTTTCTGCCATGGCCGCGCCCGCCATCAGCATGATGATCGAGGCAGAAGCGCCGATAACGCATTTGGTTAAGGTCTGAATGTTCATTTGTCTCTCCAATTGAGCTGCGCGAGCGGCGGCAGTCGGCCGGTAAAGGCCAACTCCGAACGCCGGCAACGCCTGCCGGTAAAAAGGATGGTCGCTGATCCCGACCAGAGCGGTTCACCAAACGAACCGCTCCAAGTCTTTGTTTTGCGCAATTCCGGACGGAAAACCGCTGCGCAGTTTTCCTGGAATTGCCCGATGCGGGATCAGCGGTGATGCCACCAATATTCCCAGTATTCGCGCGGGTTTTCCCGCTCATGCAGGCCGATGTCGCGCTTCAGGTAATCGTCCTGCGGTGGCAGGGGACGGCGTCGGTTTCGCACGGGCGAAAGCAACGCCGACACAGCCCGTCGCATGAAGCCGCGCCGTGGCGGGACATCATCCGCCGCGGCGGATAGAGCCTCGTCCTCTGGCACGGCGTCAGGTCCGCCGGCGACGGGTATGGTCTGCCCAACATGGTCTGCCCGATCAGCGATAAAAGTAGGGGTCGAGGACCCGGACCTCCGTGATCTTGTCGACGGGAAGCGAATTCTTCTGCGCGGTGCTGCGGATCGCCTCCGGCGAGGGCGCATCATAAATGCAGAAGCTCTTGCTCTTGTCCGGCGAGACGAAGGATTGCACCCAGGTGACGCCTTTCTCGGCGTTGCGGGCGATGACGCCGCCCATCGCGGTTGCGCCGGCATCGTTCATCGGCACGTGAAGCCCATCGGGGAAGGTACGTTCAATTAGGTAACGAGGCACGATCGGTTTCCTTTCATCGGTGAATTGCGCTCGGTTCAAGCGCGACCCAGCAGAAATCACCTTCGCGGAAGGCGCGCATCGGAGCCATTCCCCATATTGGCCGGGACGGTTCCCTATCTTTGCGACGTTTTATGTGGAAGATGGCACCTCAATGTGTGGAAAGTCACATTTCGGTGCCGTTTCCCAGGCTATCGCGGCGACGGCCTGCCACGGTGGAAATTCTGATTTCGCGAGAGAGTGACGATGCTTCTGGAACGGCAGACGCAACTGCAGCAAATGGATGCCTTGCTGGCGGATGCAACAGGCGGCCGCGGCCGCGTCGTGGTTTTGTCGGGGGAGGCCGGCGCCGGCAAGACGGCGCTGGCCGAGGCGTTCGCAGGCCGCTTGGGCGAGGGGCTGCCCGTTCTTCGCAGCGCCTGCGAGGACCTCTCCATTCCAGATCCCCTGGGGCCGCTTTACGATCTGGCCCGCGAGGCGCACTGGGAGCCGCCGCGGGCGATCGACGACCGCCAGGTGCAGCGGCTGCCTTTGTTTTCCGAGGCGCTCGACGTCTTCGAGGCGAAAGGCCCATGCCTGCTCGTCATCGAGGACCTGCACTGGGCCGATGACGCGACGCTCGATTTCGTGCGTTTCCTCGGCCGGCGCATTGCAAACACGCACATCCTGCTTCTGATCACGGCACGCACCGACCGCAGCGAAGGACAGATGCGCGTGCGCCGGGCGCTCGGCGAGATACCCGCCGGCAATATCCAACGCATAGAAGTGCCGCTGCTCAGCGAAAGCGCGGTGCTCTCGCTCGCCGCGGCGGCCGAGCGCGACGGCGACGCGATCTACCGCGCAACGGCGGGCAACGCCTTCTTCGTTACCGAGCTGCTCGCCGCCGCAGGCGATGGCGCGTTGCCGGCGAGTGTGCGCGACGCCGTGCTGGCGCGCGCCGAAAGATTGTCGCCGGGCGCCCGCTCGATGCTCGACGCGGTCTCGGTGTTTCCGCGCCGCGCCGATGCCTGGGCGCTGAGCGGCCTTTGCGGAATTGCCGCCGCCGGCCAACTCGCCGAATGCGTGGCCCACGGCCTGCTCGAAGATTTCGGCGACGGCTATGCCTTCCGGCACGAGATCGCCCGCACGGCCATCGAGATGGCGCTGACGCCCAGCAAACGGCGGGAGTACAATGAGCGCGCCCTGGCAGCCTTGCGGGACAATCCGCAAGTCGCCACCGCAAGACTGGTGCATCATGCCGTGGAAGCGCAAAACCTGGACGTGGTGCGCGAGCTCGCGCCGGTCGCCGCGCGCGAGGCATCTCGCGTCGGCGCGCATCGCGATGCGGCGGGCTATTACGAGGTCGCCCTGCGCTACGCGGATATTCTGCCGATCGAGAAGCAGGCGGAGCTTTACGAAGGCCATGCCTTCGAGTGCCACCTGATCGGCCGCGTCGACACGGCGATGGAAGCGCAAGGCCGGGCGCGCCAGCTGCGCCAGGCGCTGGGCGATCGGCTCAAGGAAGGCGACAGCCTCAGGTGCTTGTCACGCTTCGCCTATCTGCTCGGCGATCGCGAGTCGGCGGACCGGTTCGGATCACAGGCCATGGAACTTCTGGAAACGGCGCCCGACAGCCCCGAACTCGCCATGGCCTATTCCAATCTCTCGCAGCTGGCGATGCTGGCCGAGCGGCTCGAGGAGACGCTTAGGTTCGGCGGCAAGGCCGTCGAACTTGCGGAGCGGCTCAACCGACCGGACATCCTTTGCCACGCCCTCAACAATGTCGGAGCGGCCGGGCAATGGCTGGATTTCGCCAAGGGGCGGCGCGATCTCGCCCGCAGCCTTGGAATTGCGCTGTCGGGCAACTTTCAGGAGCATGCCGCGCGCGCCTTCACCAACTGCGCCTGCGTCGAAATGAACAGGCTTAACTTCGACGAAGCGGCGGCGTTCCTGGATCGCGGCATCGGTTATTGCGTCGAGAACGATCTCGCGACCTGGCGCGACTATATGCGCGGCGTGCAGGCGCAGCTTCTGCTCAGGCTCGGCCATTGGGACGATGCCGCGGCCATGGCGCATGAGGTTGTCGACGATGAAGCAACGACGCCGTTGGTGCGCTATCCCTCACTCGTCGCCATGGCCCGCTTGCGCATCCGCAGGGGAGACCCGTCGGCCGAGCCGGTTCTCGACGAGATGAGGCTGTTTCTCGACAAGGGCATGGAGCTGCAACGGCTTGTGCCCTTCGCCTCGGTGATGGCCGAACTGGCATGGCTGGGCGAGGGGAACAGGGACGAAGCGCTGCGCCTCATCGCTCTTGCCGAAAGCCTTTCGCCGACGCGGGCGGTGTTCGGCGAACTGGCGATATGGCGGCAGCTTTTGCTCCCTGAAAGCGATCCCGGCGAGACCGACGGAATGGCTGAGCCGCATCGCCTGCAACTGCTTGGTGACTGGCGTGCCGCCGCCGCGCTCTGGGCGAAAATGGGCGCCCCCTTCGAGCGGGCGCTCGCGTTGCTGAAGGGCGACGAGTCAGCGCGGCGCGAGGCGCTCGATGGTTTCGAGGCCCTCGGCGCAAGGCCGGTGGCGCAGCATGTGCGCGGCCTCATGCGGCAGAGCGGGTTGATCCACATTGCAAGAGGGCCAAGGCAAGCGACGCGCGCCAACCAGGCCGGCCTCACGCAGCGCCAGATGGAAGTGCTGGAACTTCTCGAGCGAGGCTTTTCCAACAAGAAGATCGCCGCGCATCTGACGATTTCGCCCAAGACGGTCGATCACCATGTCTCGGCAGTGCTGGAGAAGCTGGAAGTCATCTCGCGCGGCGAGGCGGCGGCCGCGGCGCGCGCGTCGGGCCTGGTGTGAGGGCCGGTTGAGCCTAACTCGCGTTCTACCGTGATCGAGGAAACGCCGGCACTGCCCCTCATCCGCCCTTCGGGCACCTTCTCCCCGTATAGTGACGGGGAGAAGGAAGAGGGCGTCAGGCGAAGGCGCCGTGGCAGTGCTTGTACTTCTTGCCGGAGCCGCAGGGGCAGAGCTCGTTGCGGCCGACTTTGCCCCAGCTCGCGGGGTTCTTCGGGTCGCGGTTTTCCGCCGCGACGACGGCGCTTGTGTCCTGACGCATCAGAAGCGCGGTCTCGCCGCCCTGGAAATCGTCCTCGCCGGTGAAGCCGTCGATATGGCTGCCGAACATCTCGGGGGCTTCGGGCGGCGGCGCGTCGGCCGCCTGGCGCACCAGTTCGACGCGCATCAATTGCGCGGTGACGGCCTGGCGCAGATTGCCGAGCATGCCCTGGAACAGCTCGAAGGCTTCACCCTTGTATTCCTGCAGCGGGTCGCGCTGGGCATAGCCGCGGAAGCCGACGACCGAGCGCAGATGATCGAGATTGACGATGTGCTCGCGCCACAGATGGTCGAGCGTCTGCAGCACCACCGAACGTTCGACATAGTTCATCACGTCCGGGCCGAAGCGGTCGGCGCGCTCCTTGGCGGCGGCATCCGCCGCAGCGGTGATGCGTTCGCGGATGTCGTCCTCGGCTATGCCCTCTTCCTTGACCCATTCCTCGATCGGCAGGTCGAGATTGAGATACTGCGCCACTTCCTCCTTGAGGCCGGCGACGTTCCACTGCTCGGCATAGGCGTTCTCGGGGATGTTCTTGGTGACGATCTCCTCGATGACGCCTTCGCGCATCTCGGCGATCGTCTCCGACAAGCCTTCGCCGTCCATCAGCTCGATGCGCTGCTCGAACACCACCTTGCGCTGGTCGTTTGAGACGTCGTCATATTTCAAGAGGTTCTTGCGGATGTCGAAATTGCGCGCCTCGACCTTCTTCTGAGCCTTCTCCAGCGCCTTGTTGATCCACGGATGGATGATCGCCTCATCTTCCTTGAGGCCCAGCTTCTGCAGCATGCCGTCCATGCGCTCTGAGCCGAAGATGCGCATCAAATCATCCTGCAGCGACAGGAAGAATTTCGAGCGGCCCGGATCGCCCTGGCGGCCGGAGCGGCCACGCAGCTGGTTGTCGATGCGGCGCGATTCGTGGCGTTCGGTGGCCAGAACATAGAGGCCGCCGGCGGCCAGCGCCTTTTCCTTCAGGCGCTCGACATCGTCCTGGATTTCCTTTTCCCGCGCCTCGCGCTCCGGCCCGGCCGGCATGTCGCCCAGTTCCTCGGCGATGCGCATCTCGGCATTGCCGCCGAGCTTGATGTCGGTGCCGCGGCCGGCCATGTTGGTGGCGATGGTGATGGCGCCGGGCTTGCCGGCTTGGGCGACGATGGACGCCTCCCGTTCATGGTGACGGGCGTTCAGCACCTCGAAGTCCTTGATGCCTTCCTTGCGCAGCCGCTCGGCAAGCAGCTCGGATTTCTCGATCGAGGTGGTGCCGACCAGGATCGGCTGGCCACGGTCGCGCGCGTCTTTGATCTCCTTGACGATCGCCTTGTATTTCTCTTCCACCGTCCGGTAGACCTCGTCGTCCTCGTCCTTGCGGGCGACCGGCAGATTGGTCGGGATCTCGGTGACTTCGAGATTGTAGATGTTGGCGAATTCCTCGGCCTCGGTCAGCGCCGTGCCGGTCATGCCGGCAAGCTTCTTGTAGAGGCGGAAATAATTCTGGAAGGTGACGGAGGCCAGCGTCTGGTTCTCCGGCTGGATCTGCACATGCTCCTTGGCCTCGAGCGCCTGGTGCAGGCCTTCCGAATAGCGGCGTCCGGGCATCATGCGACCGGTGAACTCGTCGATGATGACGATCTCGCCGTTGCGCACGATGTAGTCCCTGTCCTTCTGGAACAACAGATGCGCCTTCAGCGCGTTGTTGACATGGTGGACGATGGCGACGTTCTCGACGTCGTAGAGCGACTCGCCCTTCAACAGGCCGGCGTCGCGCAGCATGTTTTCCAGCTTCTCGGTGCCGTCCTCGGTGAAGATCGTCGTCTTCTGCTTCTCGTCGACCTCATAGTCGGCCGGGCCGAGCTTCAGCATGAAGGCGTCGATGGTGTTGTACATTTCCGAGCGGTCTTCGAGAGGACCGGAAATGATCAGCGGCGTGCGCGCTTCGTCGACCAGGATGGAATCGACCTCGTCGACGATGGCGTAGGAATGACCGCGCTGCACCATCTGCGAGCGCTCATACTTCATGTTGTCGCGCAGATAGTCGAAGCCGAGCTCGTTGTTGGTGGCATAGGTGACGTCGCAAGCGTAGGCCTCGCGGCGTTCCTCGTCGGAAAGGCCGTGGACGATGATGCCGACGGTCAGGCCGAGGAATTTGTAGACGCGGCCCATCCATTCGGCGTCGCGCTTGGCGAGATAGTCGTTGACGGTGACGACATGCACGCCTTTGCCGGCGAGCGCATTGAGGTAGACTGGCAAGGTGGCGACCAGCGTCTTGCCTTCGCCGGTGCGCATCTCGGCGATGCCGCCATTGTGAAGCACCATGCCGCCGATCAACTGGACGTCGAAGGGCCGCATGGCGAGCACGCGGCGGGCCGCTTCGCGCACCGTGGCGAAGGCCGGAACCAAGAGATCATCGAGCGAAGCGCCGTTGGCCAGATCCTGGCGGAATTTCTCCGTGCGCCCGGCGAGCTCGGCGTCGGAAAGCGCCCGCATCTCGTTTTCCATGGCGTTGATGGCTTCGACCCTGGGCCGGGTCGACTTGACACGGCGGTCGTTGGAAGAACCGAAAACCTTACGGGCGAGACCGCCGAGACTGACCATCCAATGGTCCCTTTCGATAGCAATTTTGGCCGTTTGCGACAGGCACCTGGCGGGCCCATCAAATCCGCGTGAATGCGGACAAACGCAAAAAGCGCCCGGAAAACGGTTCTGGACGCCAAGTCGTTGGACAGATAAGAGGGGGCTCAATCGATGTCAACGCCGCGTTAGCCCTATGGGCAGCGCCAAATTCCGCCACAATCCGACTGATCTGGAACCCTTTCGCTCACGCGATCCTTATTGGCAATCCCCTTGGAGTTTATCTCGATGTCCCTGTCGTTCCGCCGCGCCTCGCTCGCCAGTCTCGGTCTGGCCTTCGGGCTCTCGGCTCTTTGCCTGTCGCCGCTGATGGCGCAGGAAACCAAGCCGGATGCCGCCGCGCCCGCCGCTACGCCCGCCAAGCCGGTCGATCCCAATGCCGTGGTCGCCACCGTCAATGGCGAGAAGCTGACTGAGGCCGATCTTCAGCTCGCCGAAGGCGAACTGTCGCAGCAGTTCGCGCAACTGCCGCCCGACCAGCGCCGCGCGGCCGCCCTTTCGGCGGCGATCGAAATCCGTGTCATGGCCAAGAAGGCGGTTGATGCGGGCCTCGACAAGGACGCCGACTTCCAGCGCCGCATGGCTTTCCTGCAGGCGCGCGCCCTGCATGGCGAGGTGGTCGAGAAGGAAGTGGTCGACAAGGTGACCGATGCCGAAGTGCGCGCCCGCTACGACCAGGAGATCGCCAACACGCCGCCGGTCAACGAAGTGCATGCGCGTCACATCCTTGTGAAGACGAAGGAAGAGGCCGCGGCGATCATCAAGCAGCTCGACGGCGGCGCCGATTTCCAGAAGCTCGCCAACGAGCACACCAACGACCCCTCGGGCAAAACCAATGGCGGCGATCTCGGCTGGTTCGGACCAGGCCAGATGGTGCCGGAATTCGACAAGGCGGCCTTAGCGCTCGACGTCGGCAAGTACACTAAGGAGCCGGTGCAGACGCAATTCGGCTGGCACGTCATCAAGCTCGAGGACAAGCGCGCCAAGCAGCCGCCGGCCTTCGACGACGTCAAGGATCAGGCCAAGCAGGCGGTGATCCGCGACAAGTATTTCGCCATGGTCAAGGACCTGCGCGGAGCCGCAAAGGTCGAGATTCCGGACGAGAAGCTCAAGAAGGACGTCGACGCGCTGGAAGGCAGCAAGTAATCCTCTACCGGCTGGGGTATCCTGCAAAGGGCGCCTTCGGGCGCCCTTTCGCTTTTCGGGCTCAGGCGGTCACTATTCCCCGCGCGATATAGCGCACGGCCGCGCGGATCGCCGCCTCGTCCTCGTCGAGCCGTTCGGTCAGCAGATGCCGCCAGGCAAAGGAAGCGATCAGGTCGGCGACGATCCCGGCATCGACATCGGCCGCCACTTCGCCCCGCGCCTTGGCGCGCTCGATCATCCGGCCGGTATGGCTGCGGCGTCCTTTCGAATATTCGGCAAGCGCTGCCGCGGCAGCCTCGTCCGACTGCGCCTCTGCGATCAGCGAGCGGAAGATGTTGCCCGACGGGGTATCGCGCCAATGCGCGAACAGATTTTCGAGGAAGCCGGCCAGATCGTCCTCGATGTTTCCGGTGTCGGGCGTCTCGACGCGCTTCTGCCGCTGGTAGATCTCAATCAGCAGCGCCGCCTTGCTCGGCCACCAGCGGTAGATGGTCGGCTTGCCGGCCCGCGCACGCCGGGCGACGGCCTCGATCGAGAAGCCGGCATAGCCGGCCTCGCGCAGCACCGCCTCGGCGGCGTTGATGATGGCATCGGCGCTCTCGGGATTGCGTTTCGCGCCGATCGACTTGCGCCCGCGAGCGGCGGTTTCGCCCATCGAGGTCTTCCTTAGCCGGTGAATCTGCCGCCGATCATATTGGCTTCGGCGATGAAACGAAACGACGCGTTTCCAACGGCAAAGCCCCCGGCCACGCCGGTAAGGCACGGCCAGAACGCCCCTTGCGCCGGCGCGCGCTATCGGGCAAACCGGCCTTCCTTTCGTGTTCTTGCCGCTCCGGGGTTCCCGATGTCCGCTACGCTTTCGCCGCTCGCACCGAAGAAATATCCGAAGATGCCAGCCATCGAAGGTGTGCGCATCGCGACCGCCGAAGCCGGTATCAAGTACCGGAACAGAACCGACCTGCTGGCCATGGTCTTCGATCCGGGCACGGCTGTCGCCGGCGTGTTCACCAGGTCGAAATGCCCGTCGGCGCCGGTCGACTTCTGCCGCCAGAACCTGCCTGCCGGTAAGGCGCGTGTGCTGGTGGTGAATTCCGGCAACGCCAACGCCTTCACCGGCAAGAAGGGTAAGGCTTCGACGGCAATGACCGGCGAGGCGGCAGCCAAGGCCGCGGGATGTTTCGAGAGCGAAGTGTTCCTGGCCTCGACCGGCGTCATCGGCGAGCCGCTCGACACCACCAAATTCAGCCATCTCCTGGCCGGCCTGGTCGAGGACGGCAAACCGGATTTGTGGACCGAGGCGGCGAAGGCCATCATGACCACGGACACCTATCCGAAGGTGGCGACCCAGACGGTGAAGCTCGGCGATACCGACGTCACCATCAACGGCATCGCCAAGGGCGCCGGCATGATCGCGCCCGACATGGCGACGATGCTTTCCTTCATCGCCACCGACGCGCCGATCGCGGCCCCCGTACTGCAGGACCTGTTGTCGCGCGGTACGGCCAAGACCTTCAATGCGGTGACCGTCGACAGCGACACCTCGACCAGCGACACGCTGCTTTTCTTCGCCACCGGCAAGGCGGCTACGCGCGGCGCGCCCGCGATCAGCGATCCGAAGGATGCGCGGCTCGGCGCGTTCCGCCGGGCGCTCGGCAAGGTGTTGAAGTCGCTGGCGCTGCAAGTGGTGCGCGACGGCGAGGGCGCGCGCAAGCAGGTCGAAGTTACCGTCACCGGCGCCAAATCGGCGCGTTCGGCCAAGCGGATCGCGCTCTCGATCGCCAATTCGCCGCTGGTCAAGACGGCGGTCGCGGGCGAGGACGCCAATTGGGGCCGCGTGGTCATGGCCGTCGGCAAGGCCGGCGAGCCGGCCGACCGCGACCGGCTGTCGATCTGGTTCGGCGACAACCGCCTGGCGCATGAGGGCGAGCGCGATCCGGCTTATTCGGAGGAAGCGACCTCGGCCTATATGAAGCGCGATGACATCCGCATCCGCGCCGATCTCGGCATCGGCCGCGGCAAGGCGACGGTGTGGACCTGCGACCTCACCAAGGAATATGTCGCCATCAACGGCGATTACCGGAGCTGATGGCGCCGGTGTCCAGGCATCCGGCAAGCGTGCTGGCGGTCGTGCGCCGCTACGAGGCGGCGGGTTTTCGCGCCTGGCCGGCGGCGGCCGTTCATTATGACGGGACCTGGGTGGTGCGGCTCACGGCCGGGCACCCAGCCAAGCGCCTGAACTCGGTCAATCCGCTCGATCCGGGCGACACGCACGCCATCGAGGAGCGCATCGGCCGCGCCGCAAGGCGCTTCGACGCCTATGGCAGGCCGCTGACCTTTCGCATGTCGCCGCTGTCGGGGCAGGTGCTGTCCATGCATCTCGACAAGGCCGGCTGGAACAGGTTCGACGAATCCCTGGTCCTGCGGCTGCCGCTGAAGGACCTCGAGCTTGGCGCGGCCATGGACCAGATACCGCTCAAGGATATCAGCCGCTTCATCGGCGCGTCGCTCAAAACGAGCGGCTCGGACGCCTCGCTGCGGCCCGGCCTGTCCGAGGTCATCGGCGCCATCCAGCCGGAGGCGGGGCTGTTCGCGCTGGAAGACGGCAACGAGCCGCTGGCGACGCTGATCTGCGTCCACGACGGCGACCTCGCAGGTCTGTTCGAGGTCGCCACCGAAAAGACGGCGCGCAACAAAGGGCATGGCCGCAATCTCATCCTGTCGGCGCTGAAATGGGCGCGGCTGCGCGGCGCGCGCGAGGCCTGGCTGCAGGTCGAGGCCGGCAATCTACCGGCGCTTTCGCTCTACCGGTCGCTCGGCTTCGAGGAAGTCTATCGCTATCACTATCGGCGGCCGCCGGGCGCATGAGCGAGGTCAAGTCAACCGGAAAGCGCCTGCTCCTGGTCGCCGCCTGCGCGCTGGTCGACACCGACCGGCGCGTGCTCCTGGCGCAGCGCCCGGAAGGCAAGCAGCTTGCCGGCCTGTGGGAGTTTCCAGGCGGCAAGGTCGAGCCCGGCGAGACTCCGGAGGAGTGCCTGGTCCGCGAACTGCATGAGGAACTCGGCATCGAGACCGAGATTCCGTGCCTGGCGCCGCTCACCTTCGCCAGCCACTCCTATGACGATTTCCATCTCCTGATGCCGCTCTATGTCTGCCGCCGCTTCCGCGGGATCGCGCAGCCCAGGGAAGGACAGGGGCTCAAATGGGTCAGGCCGCGGCAGATGCGCGATTATCCGATGCCCCCGGCCGACGCGCCGCTGATCCAGTTCCTCATCGATCTTTTGTAGTTTCACGGCCGACTTCGCCGCAGCTCGCCGTTGCCCGGAAATGGTGAATGTTTTCGCACGTTTGCCGGGGCTGCGTAGCCAGCGTTAATGGAAGATTTATCTCGACGTGAAAAATTGCCCGGGGCCGTTTCGCGCGGCGATATCGTCGATGATTGGGAAACACGGCATGAGCCTTGAAAGAGACTGGGACTCGATCCGGCCCGACCGAGGCTTCCGCGCGGTGGACGCCGGCATGGGTATCTTGCGGGTCACGCTTCTCTTCGGCTCGGCCGCGGTGGCGCTGGCGCTGATCGCAACGCCTTTCCTGGACAACCAGACCCGGCCGCAAAGCGCCCGCGACGGCTTCGCCGGCGGGCTCGATATGACGGCGACCGGATCGATTGGCCATCGCCTCAATACATATACGCTGCGCCGCAGCGTGCTGCAGCCATTGCCCAGTTCAATCTGCGTCATCCGCAATGACGGCAGCCGCAGCGGCGAGTGCTGACTTGGTTAATGATTTTGCGGCACAGCAGCGTTTCACTCGCTGTTAAGCTTTTACCGTTAACCTTTCTTAACGGGTAGGACATTAGAATTTCTGCATAAGGGATGATGACCATGAAGAACCTACTGCAGCAATTCATTAAAGATGAGACAGGCGCCACGGCTATCGAATACGGCCTGATCGTCACCGTGCTGTCGCTCGTGATCATCGGCGGCGTCGGCAAGGCCGCGGATGCGCTCCAGTGGTTGTTTAGCGATAACAACAGCAGACTGGTCCAAGCTTTCTCCCCCTGAGCATGCCGGTCAGGCAATCAGAGGCGGCAGTCAACGCTTCCGCACGTCCTCCAGGACAGTTTTCAGCGAGACCTTGGCCGATCCGGGCTTGAGCGGCTTTTGCTGCGAGGCGTCGGGCGCCCAGCCGGACATCCAGACAACCGAAAAACTCGCGCGGACGCGGCCATCCGGGTCCGAGAACCGTTCCGCATAGATTTCGGCGGCGCGGGCAAAGAGCCGTCTGCCGGCCGGCCGGCGGCTGCGATCGACGAGAGCGCTGGTTTCGCCCATCGCGCGCAGATCGGCGGCGAGATCGAACAGCGTGTCGTAGCGCACCGCGACCGTTTCGACATCGGCGACGGGCAAGGCCAGACCGGCGCGCTGCAACAGCGCGCCCGCGTCGCGCACGTCGGTGAAGGGAAGGACGCGCGGGCTTGCGCCGCCGTAGAGCTCCGTCTCGGCCGCAAGCATGCTTTCGCGCAATTCCGCCAACGTGCCCGCGCCGGCGAGGGCGCCCAGGAACAGGCCGTCCGGTTTCAGCGCCCGGCGGATTTGCGCGAGCACGCCGGGAATGTCGTTCATCGCGTGCAGCGAGAGCAGGGAGACGACGAGATCGAGGCTGCCTTCCTCGAACGGCACGGTTTCCGGCGGCGCCACCAGGCCGGGGCTGCCGGAAAGGAGCGCTTCGTCCATCTCGACGCGCACGATCTCGCCGACCTTGCCGCTGTCGGCAAGCACGTCCGCTGCCGCCGATGTCTGACAGAACAGCGCGGCCGCCTTGCCGAAGCGGCGTTCGACGGCGCCCAGCCGGTCGGCAAGATCCTCCGCGGCGCGACGCAGCAGGAAATCGGCGCCTTCGACGGGGCGCGCGAGCGCCCGGCGCTTGCGCGCGAGCCAGAGCTCGGTGTCGATCAAGGGCTGCAATAAAAAGCTTCCTGTTGTCCGCGCGTGCCGCAGTGGTATTAAGGTGACGCGGGTTTCCTTTCACGTGGCCGATCCGGTGCACAAGATCAAGACCATAGCGGTCCAGGATATGGCCCGGCAGGCACTGGCCTGGCCGGCGCGCCTGTTGTTCCCGCCGGTTTGCGCAGGCTGCCGTCGCCATGTGTCGCAGCCCGGCGTCTTGTGCGGCGCCTGTTGGCCGAAGCTGAGATTGCTGGAAAAACCCTGGTGCCCGGTGATGGGCACGCCCTTCACACACGACATGGGCGAAGGGTTTCTTTCCGCCGAGGCGATCGCCGATCCGCCGCCTTTCGAGCGGGCGCGGGCGGCCGTCGTCTATTCGGGTGTCGCGCGGCAGATGGTACAAGGGCTGAAATATCAGGATCGCACCGATCTCGCGCCCTGGATGGCGAACTGGATGATGCGTGCCGGCGCGGAGCTGATCTCGGAGGCCAACCTGGTCGTGCCGGTGCCGCTGCATTGGCGACGCTTCTTCCGGCGCCAATTCAACCAATCGGCGGAGCTCGGACGGGCCGTTGCAAAGCTCGGCGGGCTACCCTTCTCGCCGTCCGCGATCAGGCGCGTGAAGCTGACCCGCCAGCAGGTGGGGCTCGAACGGCACGAGCGCGAGGAGAATGTGCGCGCCGCCTTTCGCGTGCCGCCGGAAGGTGAAATCGAGATCGCGGGCCGCCGGGTGCTGGTCGTCGACGATGTCTACACCACCGGCGCCACGGTGCGGGCGGTCGCCAAGGCGCTGAAGAGAAGCGGCGCCGGTGCGGTCGACGTGCTGACCTTCGCGCGCGTCCTGCCGGGGGACTTCCGGGCCGATGAGTCTGCAACTATATAGTGCTTAAGTTGTTGTTTTGGTGCATGTCGTTTTCGCGCAATTGTTGGGCGATGTGCACAGGCAGGGTTGCTGATCGATGGTCGATGTGACGATCTATACGCGGATGATGTGCGGTTATTGCACGGCCGCCAAGCGGTTGCTCGAGCGCAAGGGCGTGACCTATACCGAGCACGACGCTTCATTCTCTCCGGAATTGCGCCAGGAGATGATTTCACGAGCGCATGGGCGCACCACTTTTCCGCAGATATTCATCGGCGACACGCATGTCGGCGGCTGCGATGACCTCTATGAATTGGAGACGCAGGGCCGGCTGGACGCGCTGCTTGCCAACGGAGCGAGGGTTTGATCATGGGCGTTTTCAAGGCGGCGGCGGTGCAGATGCGTTCGGGGACCAGCCCGGAGCGCAATGCGGCCGACATGGAAAAGCTGGTCCGCGATGCCGCACATCAGGGTGCCACCTATGTGCAGACGCCGGAAATGACCGGCGCGCTGATCCGCGACAAGCAGGCGGGGACAGCCGCCTTCACCACCGAGGACAAGGATGTGATCGTTGCCACCGCGCGCGGGCTGGCGAAGGAGCTCGGCGTCTATCTGCATATCGGCTCGACGGCGATCCGGCGCGCCGACGGCAAGCTCGCCAACCGGGCGTTCCTGTTTTCACCCGACGGCCAGCTGATCGCCGGCTATGACAAGATCCACATGTTCGATGTCGATCTCGACAATGGCGAGAGCTGGCGCGAATCCGCGTCCTACGAACCGGGAACGGAAGCGGCCGTGACCGAATTCAACGGAACGAGGCTGGGCTTTGCCGTCTGCTATGACCTGCGCTTTCCGCAGCTGTTCCGCGCCGAGGCGATGGCCGGAGCCGAGGTGCTGACGGTGCCCGCCGCTTTCACGCGCCAGACCGGCGAGGCGCACTGGCATGTGCTGCTGCGCGCCCGCGCCATAGAGAACGGCGCCTATGTCGTCGCCGCCGCGCAAGGTGGCCTGCATGAGGACGGGCGCGAGACCTATGGCCATTCGCTGATCGTCGATCCGTGGGGGCGCATCGTCGCCGAGGCCGCGCATGACGAGCCAGGCGTGATCGTCGCCGAGATCGATCCGGCCCAGTCGCTTGCCGCGCGCCGCAAGATCCCCAATCTGAATAATGCGCGGGATTTCACTGTCAATGCGGGGACAAGCGGAGCGCCGCGTCTCAGGGGTGCTGCCTCTTGATCCGTTTTTCCCTGATCTGCGAACACGAGCACGAATTCGAAGCCTGGTTCCGCAGCAATGATGATTTCGACACCCAGAAGAAGCGCGGCTTCGTCGATTGCCCGAGCTGCGGTTCGCACAGGATAGAGAAGGCGCTGATGGCGCCGGCCGTCTCCACGTCCCGCAGCCGAGAGAAGGTAGCCTTGGCCATGGGCGAGGCGCAGAAGCAAGCGCTGGCTCAGTTGAAGGCGCTGGCCGAGAAGGTGCGCGAGAATGCCGACTATGTCGGCGACAAGTTCGCCGAGGAAGCGCGCAAGATCCATTTCGGCGAGACCGACCCGCGCGGCATCTATGGCGAAGCGACGCCGGAGGAGGCGCAAAGCCTTGCCGAGGACGGCGTCGAGTTCCTGCCGATCCCGAGCTTTCCGGACGACCGGAACTAGGACAGCGAGCTCAAGCTAACGATCAGTTTTTCCAGCAGTTTCGCCAGCATTTCCCGGTCTTCGCTCGTCAGACCTGAAAGGATCTGGTGCTCGTTGGCAACGTGGGCGGCGAGCGCCTCGTCGATAAGCTCGCGGCCTTTCGCAGTGAGCTCAACGACGACACCGCGCCTGTCGCTGGGGTGCGGCGCGCGCCGGATCAGTCCGGCCTTTTCCAGACGGTCGAGCCGGGCGGTCATGGCGCCCGACGTGACCATCGTCGCCTCATAGAGCTCGGTCGGCGTCAGCGCGTAAGGCGCGCCGGAACGGCGTAATGTCGCCAGCACATCGAACTCGCCGGGCTGCAAACCGAAGCGGGCGAAGAGCGGCGCCAGCCGGTCGCGCGCAATGAGCGCCGAAGCCTCGTTCAGGCGCCCGATGACGCCCATCGGCGACACATCGAGATCCGGTCGTTCCCGTTGCCACTGTTCCATGGCCCTGCCTGCTCGATCCATATCGCTCACCACAAAGTATCTTGACATAAAGAATCTTTACGCTATCTTATCGCAAGAAGAACCGGCCGCCAAGCGGCCACGCAGCGACAGGACAGCCAGATGAAACTTCTCTGGGATTCGGCGATCGGCCTTCTGGTCGTGACCGGCGGCCTGCTCGGCATGACGCTGCCGTTCGGCAAGCTTGCGACCGCAGCCGGGGTGCCGGCGATGGTCTGGGCCTCCGTCATCTCGCTGGGCGCCGGTGGCGTGCTGTTGCTTGCGCTTCTTCTGCGCGGCGAACGCATCCGGCTGACGTCGCACAAGCTGCGCTATTTCTTTGTCACCGCGGCGATTTCCTATGCCATTCCCAATCTTTTGATGTTCTCGGCCATCCCGCATCTCGGCGCCGGCTACACTGGCATCATGTTCACGCTGTCGCCGGTCATCACGCTGGTATTCTCGATCCTGCTCGGCGTCAGGCGCCCCAATCTGCTTGGCGTTGTCGGCATCGCCGTCGGCTTTGTCGGCGCGGCGATGGTTGCGCTGACGCGCGGCGAGGCCGGCCAGCCGGCCGATTATTTCTGGGTGGCGATCGGCCTGCTCATCCCGGTCAGCCTTGCCGCCGGCAACATCTATCGCACCGTCGACTGGCCGGAAGGCACAGGGCCCATCGAGCTTGCGGTCGGTAGCCATCTGGCCTCGGCCACGCTGCTTCTAACGAGCATCCTCGGCCTTTTGGGGACGCATGCTTTCGCTCCGCTCGGCGCTGTGCCGCTTGTCGTCGTCGGTCAGGTTGCGTCGGCCTCGGCGATGTTCGCCTTCTTCTTCCGCCTGCAGGCTGTCGGCGGCCCGGTCTATCTCAGCCAGATCGGCTATGTCGCGGCAGCCGTCGGCCTATTCGCCGGCACGGTGTTCCTGGGCGAGCACTACCAGCTTCTGACCTGGCTGGGGGCGGCCATCATCACCGCCGGCGTCTTCATCACGACCAAGGCACAAAGCCAGGCCGGCGCGCCTGCGCCGGCTCGGATCGAGCCGGCGGAGTCACGCGGCTAATCCTCCTTGCCACCGGCGGGTCCTATTGGCAGGGTGGCTATCGGCCGTTGGAAGCCTGACGTCTGACGCGATCAGACCGAGGCTTTCTCGGCCAGCACCATGTAGTTGACGTCCATATCCCTGGACTTCTGCCAGCGATCGGCCAGCGGGTGATAGATGACGCCGGTTCGGTCGATCACCGTGAGCCCGGCTGCGCCCAGCGCCTTTTCCAGTTCCTCCGGCCGCACCAGCTTGCCGAACTGATGCGTGCCGCGCGGTAGCCAGCGCAGGACATATTCGGCGCCGATGATGGCAAGGCCGAGCGCTTTCAGCGTGCGGTTGATGGTGGCGACGAACATGATGCCGCCGGGGCGCACCATCTGGCCGCATTTGGCGAGGAACAAGTCGACATCGGCGACATGCTCGACCACCTCCATGTTGAGGATGACGTCGAAGGTCTCGCCGGCATCGGCCAGCGCCTCGGCCGTGGTGGCGCGATAGTCGACACTGACGCCGGCCTCCGCCGCATGCAGCTTCGCCACCTCAATGTTGGTTGCGGAAGCGTCGGCGCCGACCACTTCGGCGCCAAGCCTGGCCATCGGCTCGCACAAAAGCCCGCCGCCGCAGCCGATGTCGAGGAAGCGCAAGCCCTCGAAAGGCCGCGCGGCGCGCGGATCGCGGCCGAAACGCGCCGCCACCTGGTCGCGGATATAGGCAAGCCGCACCGGATTGAACTTGTGCAGCGGACGGAACTTGCCGTTCGGGTTCCACCATTCGGCGGCAAGGGCGGAAAAGCGCTCGACTTCTCCGGCATCGATGGTCGATCGGCGGGGCTCTGGCATAGGCGGCTCTCCAGCGCACGACCCCGAAAATCGGTGCCGATTTTCGGAAAGGATCATGTGCAAAGTCAAAGTTCCACAGCGTCCTCTGCGCGTTCCGAAGGACGCGCGGCGCTGTGGAACGTTAGGAAGTCGGGTCCTTGGCGCCAAAAGTCAAGGCAGGGTTTTTCCGGCTGCTGCCACACGCGTTGCCGGCAAGCATCCGCGCACGCCGGTTCACGCCGGTTGTCCTCGGATGTCAGCACATGGCAGCTTGATCCGGCCGCCGGGGAAACGCGATCGCCATGTCGGACGAATGGAAGGCATGATGTCCAGGAAGGAGGCTCGATCATGCAATCCCACTGGTCGATCCTCTGGCGCCGTCTCGATCTTAAGGGCCATGATGCCTGCCTGCTTAGCGCGACCGACCGGGGTTGGCGCCTCAAGGGCCATGCACTCTTCGCGCATGACGGTAAGCCCTGCAGCCTCGCCTATGCGGTGGAATGCGATGTCGGCTGGAGCACGCGCTTCGCGCGCGTCGAAGGCTTTGTCGGAACGCAGGAGCTGCATTGCGAGATCGAGCGGCTTGCCGATGGCCAGTGGATGCTGAACGGCGCAGGCCAGGCCGGGGTCGCGGGCCTCGTCGATATCGACCTTGGCTTCACGCCGGCCACGAACTTCGTGGCGGTCCGCCGCTTCAATCTTGGCGTCGGCATGGCGACGCCGGCTCCTGCCGCCTACCTGGCTTTTCCCGAGCTCAGGCTCACCCGCCTCGACCAGACCTATCGGCGGCTTGACGAAAACCGCTACGCCTATGCTGCGCTGGCCTTCGGCTATGAGGCCATCCTGACGGTCTCGTCGGCCGGCTTCGTTCTCGATTATCCGGGCCTATGGCAAAGCGCTGCCTGAGCCGGTTGCCCGGTGGAAGACATGAGCGGGTGTCGGACCTACCGTGATAGGACAATTTCGGCATGGCTCATGGCGACGCTGGCCGGCTCGATCGCCTGCATGGCCTCGCTGTCGCCGATCTCGGCTATGATGCGGTCGGCCGCCGCCTGAGCCCGTTCCATGCTCTGCCAGCGCACGACGTCCACCCAGCTTCCATCCTCGCGCCGGCCGAGATGCCGGCTGAGGAAGCCTGGCTCCCGGGCGAGCCAGTCGGTCATGATCCCGTTATTGGCGACAAAGCCGGCTTCGGTGCCGGGCTTGAGGCGGAAGGTGACGATTTCCAGGGTCTCGGTCATGACAATCTCCAACGGGCCGTTTCGTCAGTCTTATGGCATGATCGACGACAAGATTCTGTCAGGATGAGCGGTGCCGGACCGCTCGTAGCCGCACTCGCTTGCGAAGCCTTGATGTTTTGGCTAAGGAGGCCGCGCATTCCGGCGCCGGGCTTAACCCGGCGTTTCCTCTCGTTCCGGCCTCGAACCGGCTTCAGTCAAAGGCATTTCGCTTCCATGGCGCGCATCGTGATGAAATTCGGCGGAACCTCGGTCGCCGACATCGCCCGCATCCGCAATGTGGCGCGTCATGTCAAACGCGAGGTCGATGCCGGTCACGACGTTGCCGTGGTGGTCTCGGCCATGGCCGGCAAGACCAACGAGCTGGTCGCCTGGACACGCGAAGCCTCGCCGATGCACGACGCGCGCGAATATGACGCTGTTGTCGCTTCCGGCGAGCAGGTCACGGCCGGTCTTCTGGCGATCACGCTGCAGAACATGGGCATTCATGCACGGTCCTGGCAGGGCTGGCAGATTCCAATCAAGACCGACAATGCGCATGGCGCGGCGCGCATCCTCGACATCGACGGCGCCTTCCTGGTCAAGCGTTTCGGCGAGGGCCAGGTGGCGGTGATTGCCGGCTTCCAGGGCATCGGACCGGACAACCGCATCGCCACGCTCGGCCGCGGCGGCTCCGACACCAGCGCCGTGGCGATCGCCGCGGCGGTCAAGGCCGACCGCTGCGATATCTACACCGACGTCGACGGCGTCTATACCACCGATCCGCGCATCGAGCCGAAGGCCCGCCGTCTGGCCAAGATTTCGTTCGAGGAAATGCTCGAAATGGCCTCTCTCGGCGCCAAGGTGCTGCAGGTGCGCTCGGTCGAGCTTGCCATGGTACACAGGGTGCGTACCTTCGTGCGGTCGTCCTTCGACGATCCCGATGCGCCCGGAATGGGGGATTTGCTCAATCCGCCCGGAACGCTCATTTGCGACGAGGAAGAGATCGTGGAACAGCAGGTCGTCACCGGAATTGCATACGCCAAGGACGAAGCGCAAATTTCGCTGCGCCGCGTCGGCGACCGCCCAGGCGTCGCCGCCGGTATCTTCGGCCCGCTGGCCGAGGCCAACATCAATGTCGACATGATTGTCCAGAACATCTCCGAGGACGGCAAGTTCACCGACATGACCTTCACCGTGCCGTCCGGCGATGTCGACAAGGCGCTTGCCGTTCTGGAGAAGCTGAAGCCGGAAGTCGGTTATGATGTCGTGCAGTCGGAAGCCGGCATGTCGAAGGTCTCGGTCATCGGCATCGGCATGAGAAGCCATGCCGGCGTCGCCGCCACCGCCTTCAAGGCGCTGGCCGACAAGGCGATCAACATCCGTGCCATCACCACTTCCGAGATCAAAATCTCGATATTGATCGACGGTCCCTATACGGAACTTGCAGTTCGTACTTTGCATTCCGTCTACGGGCTCGATAAGCAATAGCAAGAACTGAGTCAGTTGTTGCGTGAACGCCGGCCGCGGGAGAAACTGCGGCGGGCGGAATGCCCATTGGAGAACAAGCCGCGATGCGTGATACGGCCAGTGGCCCGCGCGTTCTGCTCAAACGGCTTCGCGAGCTCATGCAGGAGCCGCTGGAGCCGCAGGAGCGGCTCGACCGCATCGTGCGCGACATCGCCTCCAACATGGTCGCCGAAGTCTGCTCGCTCTATGTGCTGCGCGCGGACTCGGTGCTCGAACTCTACGCCACCGAAGGTCTGAACCCCAACGCCGTCCACCTGGCGCAGCTCAGGCTCGGGCAGGGTCTGGTCGGCACGATCGCCGCCAGCGCGCGGCCGCTCAACCTCTCCAACGCGCAGGAACATCCGGCCTTCGCCTACCTGCCGGAGACGGGCGAAGAGATCTATAATTCCTTCCTCGGAGTGCCGGTGCTGAGGGCAGGGCGCACGCTGGGCGTGCTGGTGGTGCAGAACAAGACCATGCGCCACTATCGCGACGACGAGGTCGAGGCGCTTGAAACCACGGCGATGGTGATCGCCGAAATGATCGCCACCGGCGATCTCGCGCGCCTCACCCGGCCCGGGCTGGAGCTCGACCTGCGCCGCCCGGTGAGCTTCACCGGCCTTTCCTTCAACGAAGGCGTCGGGCTCGGCCATGTCGTGCTGCATGAACCGCGCATCGTCGTCACCAACCTCTTCAACGAGGACAGCGAGGAGGAGGTGCGCCGGCTGCAGTCCTCGCTCGGCTCGCTCCGGCTCTCCATCGACGACATGCTGGAGCGGCGCGAGGTCGCCTTCGAAGGTGAGCACCGCGAGGTGCTCGAGGCCTATCGCATGTTCGCCAACGACAGCGGTTGGGTGCGCCGGCTGGAAGAGGCGATCCGCAACGGACTGACGGCGGAAGCAGCGGTCGAGAAGGTGCAGAGCGACATGCGCGCCCGCATGCTGCACATGACCGACCCCTATCTGCGCGAGCGGATGAGCGATTTCGACGACCTCGCCAACCGGCTCCTGCGCCAGTTGATGGGGCGCGGCCCGGAGGATGTCGCGACCTCGCTGCCCAAGGACGCCATCATCGTCGCCCGCTCGATGGGCGCGGCCGAACTGCTCGACTATCCGCGCGACAAGCTGCGCGGCCTGGTGCTGGAGGACGGCGCCGCCACCAGCCATGTCGTCATCGTCGCGCGCGCCATGGGCATTCCCGTCGCCGGCCAGATGAAGGGCGCCGTTTCCATGGCGGAAAACGGCGATGCCATCATCGTCGACGGCGAGGAAGGCACCATCCATCTGCGGCCGCAGTCCGACCTCGAGGCCGCCTATGCCGAAAAAGTCCGCTTCCGGGCCAGGCGGCAGGAAGTCTATCGCGAGCTGCGCAAGAAGCCGTCGCTGACCAAGGACGGGGTTCCGGTCGATCTCTTGATGAACGCGGGCCTTGCCGTCGACCTGCCGCAGCTGACCGAGTCGGGCGCCGCAGGCATCGGGCTCTTCCGCACCGAATTGCAGTTCATGGTCGCCTCGACCTTCCCGCGCGCCGAGGCTCAGGAGCGGCTTTACCGCGACGTGCTCGAGGCGGCGCGCGGGAAGCCGGTGACTTTCCGTACCATCGACATCGGCGGCGACAAGGTGCTGCCTTACTTTAAGGGCGCGATCCAGGAAGAGAATCCAGCGCTCGGCTGGCGGGCGATCCGGCTGACGCTCGACCGCCCCGGCTTGCTGAGAACCCAGATCCGGGCGCTGCTGAAGGCCTGCGGCGGCCGCGAGCTGAAGCTGATGCTGCCGATGGTGACCGAGCTGTCCGAAATCGCGCAGGCGCGCGAGATCATCGACCGCGAGGTACGGCATCTGTCGCGCTTCGCGCATCATCTGCCCACCAGCCTCAAACTCGGCGCCATGCTGGAAGTGCCCTCGCTCTTGTTCCAGCTCGACGAATTGATGAAGGCGGTGGACTTCGTCTCGGTCGGCTCCAACGATCTCTTCCAGTTCGTCATGGCCGTCGATCGCGGCAATACTCAGCTCGCCGACCGCTTCGACACTCTGTCGACGCCGTTCCTTCGGGTGCTGAAGACGATCGCCGATGCCGGCGTGCGCAACAACACGCCGGTCACGCTCTGCGGCGAACTTGCCGGCAAGCCGATCTCGGCCATGGCGCTGATCGGCCTGGGCTTCCGCTCAATCTCGATGTCGCCGGCCTCGATCGGCCCGGTCAAGGCGATGCTGACCGAGCTGCCGCTGCAGGAGCTGAAGGACTTCTTCAGGGACAATCTGATGGCGCCCAGCCAGGGGACGCCGATGCGGGCTTTGCTACAGGCCTTTGCAGATGACCGCTCGATTCCGCTCTAGATTCACGTGAGGGCGGTCTGCAAATGGCGATTTTCTGCGCTTCCGGTGCTCATGTACCTAAATGTACATTCCGCTCCGGTTCTCGAAATTCCCCATTTTCGACTCGCCCTGACGTGAACTCCATCGAAGTTCGAAGACCATGATCAACCTGCCCCGCGACCGTATGGATCAAGTCGTCAAGCGTTTCGACATGCTCGAAGCGCAGATGTCGGCCGGACCTGCCGCCGATCAATATGTGAAGATGGCTTCGGAATATGCCGACATCCAGGAGATGGTGGGCAAGATCCGGGCGTTGCGCGCCGCCGAGCAGGAACAGGCGGACCTCGAGGCGATGCTGGCCGACAAGGCCACCGACGGCGATATGCGGGCGCTGGCCGAGGCGGACCTGCCAGAGGTCGAGAACCGCATCGAGGCGCTGCAGAAAGACATCCAGATCCTGCTTCTGCCCAAGGACGCGACCGACGAGAGGAACGCCATCCTCGAAATCCGCGCCGGCACCGGCGGCGACGAGGCGGCACTGTTCGCCGGCGACCTGTTCCGCATGTATGAGCGCTATGCCGCCTCGCGCGGCTGGCGCTTCGAGGTGGTGTCGGCCAGCGATGGCGAGGTCGGCGGCTACAAGGAAATCATCGCCTCGGTGTCGGGCAAGGGCGTGTTCGCGCATCTGAAGTTCGAATCCGGCGTTCACCGCGTCCAGCGCGTGCCGGAGACCGAAGCCGGCGGGCGCATCCACACCTCGGCGGCGACGGTAGCCGTGCTGCCCGAAGCCGAAGAGGTCGATATCGAGATCCGGGCGGAAGACATCCGCATCGACACGATGCGCGCCTCGGGCTCCGGCGGCCAGCACGTCAACACCACCGATTCGGCGGTGCGCATCACCCATTTGCCGACCGGCATCATGGTGGTGCAGGCGGAGAAGTCGCAGCACCAGAATCGGGCGCGCGCCATGCAGATCCTGAGGGCCCGACTCTACGATCTCGAGCGCAGCCGCGCGGATGAGGAGCGCTCGTCGTCGCGAAAGTCGCAAGTCGGGTCGGGCGACCGGTCGGAGCGCATCCGCACCTACAACTTCCCGCAAGGGCGCGTCACCGACCACCGCATCAACCTCACGCTCTATAAGCTCGACCGGGTGATGATGGGCGAGCTCGACGAGGTTATTGACGCGCTGATCGCCGACCATCAGTCGAAACTGCTTGCCGATATGAGCCTCGATGGTTGATCGACTGCCCGCCGCGCTCGGGCCGCTGCTGAGGGCGGCGCGCGAGCGTCTGGCCGCCGCCGGCATCGACGATCCGGCGCTCGATTCCCGGCTGATCGTCGAACATTTCTCCGGCACGACTCGCGCCCGGGCGATTGCCGAGCCGGGGCACGAGGTGGGCTCGGCGGCGCTTTCGGCCGTTGAAGCGGCCCTGAGGCGTCGCGTCGCAGGCGAGCCGGTGCACCGCATCCTCGGCTACCGCGAATTCTACGGTTTGCGCCTGTCGCTGTCGCCGGAGACGCTGGAGCCCCGGCCGGACACCGAGACGCTGGTCGACGCCGTCCTGCCCTTCGCCCGGGCAACGGTCGAAAGGCTGGGCGAATGCCGTATTCTCGATCTTGGCACGGGCACCGGCGCCATCGCGCTGGCGCTGCTCAGCGCCGTTCCGGCGGCCACCGCGACAGGCGTCGAAATTTCGCCCGACGCATTGGCGACCGCAGCCGGAAATGCCCGGAATCTGGGGCTCGGCGCGCGCTTCAAAGCCGTGCATTCCAACTGGTTCGAAAAAGTTTCGGGCCGCTACCATGTAATTGCCTCGAACCCTCCCTATATACCCAGTCGAGAGATTGAAAATCTGCAGGACGAGGTCCGCGATTTCGACCCGCATCGGGCCCTGGACGGCGGTGTGGATGGTTTGGACCCCTACAGGGTCATCGCCGCCGGCGCGGCAGGATTTCTGGAAACGCAAGGCAAGGTAGCGGTCGAGATCGGCCACACGCAGAAAAACGAGGTCAGCGGGATTTTCGCGGCAGCCGGCTACGGGCTTGCCGGTGCCTACCTGGACCTCGGCGGCAATGACAGAGTTCTGGTGTTCGAGCGTTGAAAGCCCTGATGCAGTGCGAAAAAACCGCTTGGCAATACCGGGGAATGCAGCTAGGGTCCGGCTCAACCGGATGAGACGAAGCAGGCAGTGCTCCCAGCGATTCGGTTTTCCTTGGAAATAGCTGCCTTCTTGCGCAAACGACGCCCAAGCTTCGTGCGGGAATCATCCGGCAAGTGATGTAACCGGAACAGGATGGCACGTGGCGCCAACGCAATTGATGCGGGCGAACGCCGGTGAAGAAACGAAACGGCTGGCTGCATGAGCGCCTCCGTTCGTGAAGAGTTTTTCGAAAATTCACTATGAAGAGAGTCTAATGAGGCCACAACAGCAGAACAGGCGCATGCGCGGTCGCAACAACAATGGCGGCGGTGGCAACAACAACAACCGCAAGGGGCCGAATCCCCTGACCCGCACTTACGAGAGCAACGGCCCGGACGTGAAGATCCGCGGATCGGCTCAGCAGATCGCCGAAAAATACGCCACACTCGCCCGTGATGCGCAAAGCTCCGGCGACAGAGTAATGGCGGAAAACTATCTCCAGCACGCCGAACACTACAATCGCATCATTGCCGCCGCACAGGCGCAGATGCCGATCCAAAACGTCCCGCAGAACCGCGACGACTTCGACGACGATCTCGATGAGGATCGCGACGAGTTCGACAATGCCGGCAACAACAGCGGCGCCGAGGCGCCGGCGAACGGCTCCGGGCCGCAGCCGGTGATCGACGGAACGCCGGCGGAACTCGCCTACAACCAGGAAAACGGCCGCGACAACAACAATCGCCGCGACAACAACCAGCGCGACAACAGTGGCCGCGACCGGCATCGCGACCGCCGCAACGGCGGCTACGGCCAGAGCGGTCAGCGTGGCGAAAACGCCCAGCGCGGCGAGCAGGGCGGCCAGCAGTTCGATCAGAACCGCCGCAACGAGGCGCAGCCCGAGGCAGCCGGCGAGGCCGGATCCCAGGGTGAGCAGGCGCCGCAGTTCGACGGTTTCTCGCCGGCCGCGCTTGCAGCCCAGGCCGAGCTCAACGAAGCCGCGAATGGCGGTCGCCGGCCACGGCGTCCGCGGCGCCAGCGCGGCACCTATGCTGAGCAGGCGGGCAACGACGAGCAGGGCAAACAGCCGGAGGGCTTGAACCCCGAAGCCGGCAGCCCCGAAAGTTCAGGCGAAACGCGCAACGCGGCGAGCAACGGCGACCACGCCAGCGCCAAGCCGGCCGAGGAAGCGGACCGGGCGATCGAGCCTGTCGCCAGCGAGCCGACGCCCGTTGCCGGCGAAGCTCCTAGCGAGCCTGTCGCCGCCGACGCGAACGACTGATCCGGACGCCATTTCAGGCATTGCGAACGGCGGAGAGCAATCTCCGCCGTTTTTGTTTATGCGCGCCCTGGAATATTCTGCTTTGATCGACATCAAGGCGTCTTGAGGGAGCGCAGCCCATACACCATATCTCGGCTGAACAGGGCTCGGCTCTTATGGGCGGGTCCGTCACCGCAATCTGATCCGGTGCCGCAAAGCGGGCCGGTGATGGAAGGAGACAGGCATGAATCTTGAAAAATACTCGGAGCGCGTGCGCGGTTTCATCCAGTCCGCGCAGACCATGGCGCTCTCGCGCAATCACCAGCAATTCACCCCCGAACATATACTCAAAGTGCTCGTCGACGATGACGAGGGCCTTGCCGCGTCCCTGATTGAGCGCGCCGGCGGCAGCGTCCGCGACGTCAAGCTCGGTGTCGAGGCCGCGCTCGAAGCCATGCCCAAGGTCGAAGGCGGCAATGGCCAGCTCTATCTGGCCCAGCCTCTCGCCAAGGTGTTTTCCACCGCCGAGGACCTGGCCAAGAAGGCCGGCGACAGCTTCGTCACCGTGGAGCGGCTGCTGCAGGCGCTTGTCATGGAGAAGCCGGCCAAGACCGCCGACATCCTGTCCAAGGCAGGCGTGACTGCGCAGGCGCTCAACCAGGCCATCAACGATATCCGCAAGGGCCGCACCGCCGACTCGGCCAGCGCCGAGCAGGGCTATGACGCGCTGAAGAAATACGCGCGCGACCTGACCGCCGATGCCCGCGCCGGCAGGCTCGACCCGGTCATCGGCCGCGACGACGAGATTCGCCGCACCATCCAGGTGCTGTCGCGGCGCACCAAGAACAACCCCGTGCTGATCGGCGAGCCGGGCGTCGGCAAGACGGCGATCGCCGAGGGCCTGGCGCTGCGCATCGTCAATGGCGACGTGCCGGAATCGCTGAAGGACAAGCAGTTGATGGCGCTCGACATGGGCGCGCTGATTGCCGGCGCCAAATATCGCGGCGAGTTCGAGGAACGCCTGAAGGCCGTGCTCAACGAGGTCACCTCGGCCAGCGGCAACATCATCCTGTTCATCGACGAGATGCATACGCTGGTTGGCGCCGGCAAGGCCGATGGCGCGATGGACGCGTCGAACCTTTTGAAGCCGGCGCTTGCACGCGGCGAACTGCACTGCGTCGGTGCCACCACGCTCGACGAATACCGCAAGCATGTCGAGAAGGACGCCGCCCTTGCCCGCCGTTTCCAGCCCGTCTTCGTCGACGAGCCGACGGTCGAGGACACCGTCTCGATCCTGCGCGGCCTGAAGGAGAAATACGAGCAGCATCACAAGGTGCGCATCTCCGATTCCGCGCTGGTGTCGGCGGCGGCGCTTTCCAACCGTTACATCGCCGACCGCTTCCTGCCCGACAAGGCGATCGACCTGGTCGATGAGGCGGCCTCCAGGCTGCGCATGCAGGTCGATTCCAAGCCGGAGGCGCTGGATGAGATCGACCGCCGTATCATGCAGCTCAAGATCGAGCGCGAGGCACTGAAGGTGGAGAAGGACGAGGCCTCGAAGGACCGCCTTGCCCGGCTGGAGAAGGAACTCGCCAGCCTCGAGGAAGAATCGAGCGAGCTGACCGCGAAATGGCAGGCCGAAAAGCAGAAGCTCGGCCTTGCCGCCGACCTGAAGAAGCAGCTCGACGAGTCGCGCAACGAACTGGCGATCGCGCAGCGCAAGGGCGAGTTTCAGCGCGCCGGCGAGCTTGCCTATGGCAAGATTCCGGAGCTCGAGAAGAAGCTCAAGGAGGCCGAAGCGCAGGATGGCAAGACCGGCATGGTGGAAGAGGTGGTCACGCCCGACCATGTCGCGCATGTCGTGTCGCGCTGGACCGGCATTCCGGTCGACAAGATGCTGGAAGGGCAGCGCGAGAAGCTCTTGCGCATGGAAGACGAGATCAGCAAGCGGGTCGTCGGCCAGGGCGAAGCCGTGCAGGCGGTGTCCAAGGCCGTGCGCCGCGCCCGCGCCGGGCTGCAGGATCCGAACCGGCCGATCGGCTCGTTCATGTTCCTCGGACCGACCGGCGTCGGCAAGACCGAGCTCACCAAGGCGCTGGCCAGCTTCCTCTTCGACGACGAGACCGCGTTGGTGCGCATCGACATGTCGGAGTTCATGGAGAAGCACTCCGTCGCCCGGCTGATCGGCGCGCCTCCCGGCTATGTCGGCTATGAGGAAGGCGGTGCGCTGACCGAAGCGGTGCGGCGCCGGCCCTATCAGGTCGTGCTGTTCGACGAGATCGAGAAGGCGCATCCGGACGTGTTCAACGTGCTCCTGCAGGTGCTCGACGACGGCCGGCTGACCGATGGTCAGGGCCGCACGGTCGACTTCCGCAACACGCTGATCATCATGACGTCGAATCTCGGCGCCGAATATCTGGTGAACCTGGCCGACGACCAGGACGTCGATGCCGTGCGCGACGAGGTGATGGCCGTGGTGAAGGCCTCGTTCCGACCGGAGTTCCTCAACCGCGTCGATGAGGTGATCCTGTTCCACCGGCTGCGCCGTCTGGATATGGACCGCATCGTCGAGATACAGCTCAAGCGGCTGGAGAACCTGCTTACCGATCGCAAGATCACGCTGTCGCTGGATCACGACGCGATCGAGTGGCTGGCGTCGAAGGGCTACGATCCGGCCTATGGCGCCAGGCCGCTGAAACGGGTGATGCAGAAGGAGCTGCAGGACCCGCTGGCGGAGAAGATCCTGCTCGGCGAGATCCTCGACGGTTCGACCGTCAAGGTCACCGCCGGTTCCGACCGGTTGAACTTCCGCTCGAAGCCGACCGTGGTGGCGACGGAGGCCGCCGCCTGATTCGGGCGTGCTTGAATGAACGCGAAGCGCGTCGCACCGGACTGGTGCGGCGCGCTTTTTTATTGCCGGTGACTGCGCATAATCAGCTGCCGATTCGGATGACCGGGAAGAACTCGATGAAGCTCGACGATTACAACGGCTTCTGCGCTTCATTGCCCGCCACGACGCATGTCGTTCAGTGGGGCGGCGCCCATGTCTGGAAAGTCGGCGGCAAGGTGTTCGCCATCGGCGGCTGGAACGAGGGCGGTCAGCTTTTCGTCACCTTCAAATGTTCCGAGATGGCCTATGATGTGCTGAAGGATCAGTCGGGCTGCCGGCCGGCGCCCTATCTTGCCTCGCGCGGCATGAAATGGATCCAGCGTCAGACAAGCCAAAGCATGGATGATGCGGCGCTCAAGGACTATCTGCGCGAAAGCCACCGCCTGGTCGTCCGCAAGCTGACCAAACAGGCGCGCAAGGAATTGGGGCTTGCCGTATCCTAAGGATCTTATGCATGTCGTTCTCGCAAAACCGCGGCACACTTTTGCGTGACATGCATCAGCGGATATTCCTCGAGGCACCGGAAAACCGCCATCTTCATGCCCGGTTCATATTGGAACCTTAGTCTGGGTAACTGGTTTGCTGGCGAAGGTTCGGCCGCCAGGAGCCTCGTCGACCGGAGAGCTAGACCCCCATGCTGCGCTTGATCTTTTCCCTTTCGGCACTCGCGGCCGGGCTGGTATCTTCCAGTGCCTTCGCCGCGCCGGGCGTGGACGGCGGGCCGAGCGCGCGTCGGGCCGAGCGCGGTGCGCTGGTGCTGGCGCAGGAAGGCAATATCGACATCTATTATGACGCCAGGGGCAACCGCGTGCTGGTCGATGCCGACACCGGCAAGGTGATCGCCATCCAGCCGCCGGGGAGCAGGCTTGATCGCCGCGCGCTTCGTCGGCAGATGCGCATGCAGGAACTCGGCCGTGCGCCGGCCGAGGACGACGACCGCTATTATCTCGACAACCCCGAGGACATGGCGCGCTTCCGCCGTCAGCAATTGGAAGAGAACGGCCGTGTCATCCCGCCGCCGGTCGACGAGTACGACGACAATTCCGTCGATGCCTATCCGCCGGCGCCCAACAATGATGAAGGCTACGCCACCACCTATCCGGAGGCGCCGAAATCCGACACCATCAAGCGCCAGCCGCTGAACGAGGCGTCGATCGACCCGGAGCAGCCGGGCCAGGGCGAAGTGCTTCAAACCAATCCGGACGCCGAGCTGTCGCTGCCGCCGAACACTGGCGGCAAGGCCGCGGTCGATCCGTCGCTGTCGCTCGGGGTGCGCCAGGACGTTGCCGCGCTGCAGGTGCTGCTCGATCGCGGCGGCGCTTCGCCGGGCGTGATCGACGGGCGCTTCGGCTCGAATGTCGACAAGGCGCTGGCCGCCTACAACGAAATAAACGGCACCAATCTGAAATCCACCGATGCAGTCGGCATCCAGGCGGCGCTTGCACAGTCGGGCGGCGACGCCTTCGCCTCCTACACGATCACGCCGGAAGACGTGGCCGGCCCTTACGTCGCCTCGATCCCGGAGGACTACAGCCAGAAGGCCAAGCTCGACTGCATGTGCTACACCTCGGTCACAGAGGCGCTGGCCGAACGCTTCCATATGGACGAGACCTATCTGAAGTCGATCAACAAGGGCGTGGACTTCAATCGCCCGGGCACGATGATCAAGGTCGCCAATTTCGGCAAGCTGGTCTCCACGCCGGTAACGCGTATCATCGCCGACAAGACCAAGAAGGAAGTCTACGCCTATGATGGCAGCGGCAAGCTGGTCGCGGCCTATCCGGCGACCATCGGCTCGGCCGACACGCCGTCGCCAACCGGCATCCATGCCGTCTCGCGCATCGCGCTCGACCCGAACTACACCTACAATCCGAACATCAATTTCAAGCAGGGCCAGAACGACAAGATCCTGACCGTCCCGCCGGGACCGAACGGTCCGGTCGGCTCGGTCTGGATCGCGCTCGACAAGCCGACCTACGGCATTCACGGCACGCCCGATCCCTCCAAGATCGGCAAAACCGAGAGCCATGGCTGCGTGCGCCTGACCAACTGGGACGCACGCGAGCTTGCCAAGCTGGTGTCGCCGGGCGTCACCGTGGAGTTTGTCGGCGGATCAACAATCGCGGATGTCGGCGGGACCTCAACCGATGAGTTTACGCAGCAGTAAGGCGCGCGGCGCCGCGGCATAGATGAGCTGCACCAGCAGGATGAAGACGATGCTGAGCAGCGGCGTGATCAGGCAAAGCGCCGCGCCGACCGCTCACAGGATCTGCGCCTTGACGATCCGCTTGTAGACGGCGCGTCGCGTCTCCGCGTCGACATCCTCGGCGATCATGCCGTTCCTGTCGGCATACCACCAGCTCGCGAACAGCGTGCCGCCCAGCATCAGCAGATTCAGCCAGTAGACCAGCACCGCCATCCTGAATTCCAGGAAATCGGCCAGCAGGTCGGTTGAGAACGGCAGCAGCGCGATAAAGGCAAGAAAGCACAGATTGAGCGTCGCCAGCCTGCGGTCTGATTTTGCGATCAGGCCATGCTGCGCCTGCTGGCCGAACCAGAAGATGGTGAGCGTCAGGAAACTCAGCGCATAGGTCAGGAACCGTGGCCCGAGCGCCAGGATCGCGGCAAGCAGCTCGCCTTCGGAATGCACCGCCTCATGCGACGGCACCCTGATCTCCAGCACGATCAGGGTCAAAGCGATGGCGAAGACGCCGTCGGTTATGCCGACGATGCGTCCGCGTCCTTCCGCCGACGGTTCGAGCGGCCGCTTCATCGCTTCCCCCTTCTTTCACGCGCAATGCTGGAACCTAGCACGCGATCGGCGGTTTGCATCAGGATTGGCGTCTCCCGTGGGGCTCCGGTCAAAGAGATAGATGGCGCCGAAACCGCTTCGCAGTTTTCGGCATGCTCCACTGGCATCTGGTTTCAAGAACAGCGATGCTCTGGCTTGTTGTTGCGCAACGGCCGGAGGGCTAAGCAGAGATTCATGTCATCCGCGAACGAAGCCACTGCCGATTCGCATTCGCCCGCGCGGGCGAACGGTACGTTCTGTCCTCAGGCGCGGCGAAAATTCGTGCTGGTGGCAGCAATCCTCGCCTCCGCGCTCGGTTTCATCGACGGGTCGATCCTGGCGATCGCCATGCCGGCGCTGCGCGCGGATCTCGGCGCCAGCCTGGCCGAGGCGCAGTGGATTTCCAACGCCTATGCGCTGACGCTCTCCGCGCTCATCCTGGCGGGGGGCGCTGCCGGCGACCGGTTTGGCCTGCGGCGCGCCTTCGTGACCGGCATCGCGCTGTTCATCGCCGCCTCGCTCGCCTGCGCGGTGGCGCCGGATCCGGCCATATTGATCGCCTTCCGCGCCATCCAGGGCATCGGCGCGGCGATCATGGTGCCGGGCAGCCTCGCCATCATCGCCAAAGCCTATCCGAAGAAGGAGCGCGGCCGGGCGATCGGCATCTGGGCCGCCGCATCGGCGCTGACCACGGCGCTCGGCCCCGTTGTGGGCGGCTTCGTCCTGACGACTTTCGGCAATGGGGTCTGGCGCGCGATCTTCGCCATCAACCTGCCGCTTGGACTGATCTCGATCTATCTGCTGTTGGCCAAGGTGCCTGCCGACAAGCCGACCGAAAAACGCAGCCTCGATCTTGGCGGCGCGGGGCTGGCGACGCTTGCGTTCGGCCTGCTCGCCTACGGGCTGACGGCGATGAATGCGGAAGGCGGCGGAATGCTCTCGACGCCTGCGATCGTTGCCGGTGTGGTTCTGCTCTTTGTCTTCATCTTTTACGAGCTCAGGCAGCGCGATCCGATGATCGATCTCGGCCTGTTCCGGACCAGGGCCTTTGCCGGCGCCAATCTGGCGACATTCTTCCTCTATTTCGCGCTGTCGGCCAATTTGTTCTACCTGCCGATGCTTTTGATCGCCGGCTGGAGACTGAGCGAGGCCGAGGTCGGTTTTATCTTCCTGCCGCTGTCGGCGTTGATCGCGCTCTTGTCCGGGCCTGTCGGCCAGTGGTCGGATCGGATCGGTCCGCGTTTCCCGATCGCCAGCGGCAGCATGGTCGTCGCCATCGCCTTCGGCGGGCTCGCGCTGCTCGCTCATTTCGGCATCCACCATTTCTGGGCCGGGACCTTTCCGCTGATGGCGCTGATGGGGCTCGGCATGGCGCAGGTCGTGTCGCCGCTGTCGACCGCGGTCATGACGTCCGTCGAGGACAAGGATACCGGCGCCGCTTCCGGCATCAACAATGCGGTCTCGCGCGTCGGTGGCCTGATCGCGGTGGCGGCGATGGGCTCGCTGGCGGCCTGGGTTTACGCGCGGATGACCGGCCGTGCCCCCGGCATGCCCGGCTTCGGCGAGCCGCCTGCATCCCGGCTTGCCGCCAACCTCGATGCGGCCAGGGTCGTGGCAAGCGATTCGGCTTTCGCTGCAGTCGCGGCGGTCACGACTGTCCTTTGCCTGCTTGCTTCCCTGACCGCCTGGTTCACGGTGCCAGGGCAGGCATCGCCTTGGCCGCGGCAGACAGACGATTCGCGCGATTAGAGCATGATCCCGGAAAGTGGGAACCGGTTTTCGGAGAAGATCACGCTCCAACAAAGAGTTAGATCAGGATGACGATTCAACGAAACGTCACTCCTGATCTAGAGCAATACCAGGGAAAATGTGAGCGGTTAAGCCCGGCGACTTCGTCCTAGCCTTCCGTCCGCAATTGCGTCGAAACAAAGAGGTAGAGCGGTTCCGGAAACGGCTCAGTTCGGAAGCTGCGAATCAGTCTTGGCGCTGGCAACCTTCAGCGCGTTGCCGTCTTCCTGCTTCAGAAGATCGTCGATGCGTTCGCGCTCTTTCTTGAAGGCGACGAGATCGTCGCCCTTTAAAACCTTGCCGACCGGCAGGCGCACGCGCATCGAATCGACCTTGGTGCCGTTGACGATCAGTTCGTAGTGAAGGTGCGGGCCGGTAGAGAGGCCGGTCTGGCCGAGATAGCCGATGACCTGCCCCTGCCGGACATGAACGCCTTCCTCGATACCTTTGGCGAAAGCACTCTGGTGATTGTAGGAGGTCTCGTAACCATTGGCGTGGCGGATGATGATCTGCTTGCCGTAGCCGCCGGCCCAGCCGGCCTTCTCGACGACGCCGTTGCCGGCGGCGATGATCGGTGTGCCGATCGGCGCTGCCCAGTCGGTGCCGGTGTGCATCCGGACGTAGCCAAGGATCGGGTGCCGGCGTGCGCCGAAGCCGGAGGTGAAGCGCCCATTGGGCAGCGGATTGCGCAGCAGGAATTGCTTGGCGCTGCTGCCGTTCTCGTCGAAGTAGTCGACGCTGCCGTCCTGCATCTGGAAGCGATAGAAGTTGCGTGTTTGTCCGCCGAAGGTCGACGAGACGTAGAGAAGCTGGGAACCGTCGGAGGCCTGGTCGTCGCCGTCAGGTTGGGAGAACAGCACTTCGAGGCGGTCGGAAGGCGAGAGCCGCGACTGGAAATCCACGTCGGAAGCGAGCAGCTTGATCAGCTTCTGCGTCATCGCTTTCGACATGCCGTAGGAATAGGCGGTGCGGTAGATGCCGTCATAGACATTGGGCAGGTTGCCGCGCACCACGACGGGCTGCGAATCATCGAACGCTGTCAAAAGCTCGGGATTGGGCTCGGGCTCCTGCGCCGGCACGTACTGGCCGCGGTCGTCGAGCGCGATGGTCACGATATGCGTGGTCTTGTCGTAGACGCTGGTGCGCACGACCTTGGCGATGTCTCCGCGCACCTCGAGACCGACGCGCAGCACCGTTCCGGCCTTCAGCGCCGGGGCGTTCAAGAGCTTGCCGATCGCCTCCGCCATGCCCCTCGCGTCATCGCCGGTGTAGCCTGAATCGGCAAAGGCCTCGGCGATGTCGGTATCCCTGGTGAAGGGAATGATCTCCTCGGCGAAGGCCGGCGCCTGATCGTCCGGCGTGGCGCGCGGCGCCACCGAAACATTTTCCTGTGTGATCTTCACGTCGTAGGAGCCGGCCATCGATTCGGCGAAGGCGTCCCCGAATCGCTGCGGGTCGACATAATGCAGCGCGGCAACCTGGACGGCGCCGTCGCTCAAGCCGTTGCTGGCGTCCCGCACCACCTTTTCCACCTCGTTGGCGGAAAGATCGCTCTTTTCGTCGAAGGACGCCGTCTCGATCGGAAAATCGACCGTCTTCAGACTCATCTCGCTTTCGACCTTGGCGCCGTAGATCTGTCCGGCGGCCGCGGTGGCCGTTGCCGGCTGCGCATTGTCGTCGCCGTCGTCGCCGAACACCTGCATCGGGTCGAATGGCAGGTAGGGGCGGTTGGTGGTGTGGCCAGCGGCCAAGGCCATCTTGATCTGCACGAACGGCATGGTGTGGATAACATCGCGGTCGCCGACCTTGGTGACCATCGACACTTCCATGCGGCGGCGGTCCTTGGCCCGGGCGATCTGGCGCGGTGCTACCAGCCTCGTGGTCTTTGCCTGCTCGCCGGAATCGTCGCCGCCGCCGGCAAGGCCGATGAGCTCGGCGATCTCCGGCGGGGTCGCCAATTGCTGGCGGCCATCAAGGGCAGCGAACAAGGCCACGCCCATCAACACGCTCGATGTCACGCCGGTGAGGAAGGTGCCCGACAGCCAACGGGCCGAGACCTCGCGGCGGTCGGGCGGACCGCTGCGGCCGTCCGCGATCAGCGGCGGCTCGTTGCCGAGTTCGGCTATGACATCTTCCGTGTCTGGCATCCAGAAAGGCTGCTTCTTCCCCGGGCGAACGGCTTGTCGTTATCGTTGCGGCCATGACATTTGCCTGTCACGGCGGTTGAAGTCAACGAAACGGCAGGCCGGGGCCGATATCCCCAATCATGCGTTCTGCGCACGGCGCTCTTGTCGTCTGTTGCGGTCGTCTGTCCTGGGGCGCCTCGCACATACGCGCGCGCCTTCCTTATACGGGCCGGTTTCACGCCCCAATGCGGCGGCAATAGGGCCTCGTTGTGGATGACCCAAGGGCTGCCGCAAGGGCAGTCGGCTACCGAAAAAGCGGTTCGCAAAATTCGTCGCAAAAAATTCAAAAAAGTTGGAAATCGGTGTTGACGCGTCGAGGGAGGTCCGACTATATACGGCCCACGAACGAGGGCGGTGCGCCGCTGGCGACGAAGAAGTTTGCTTCTAGGTCTGCCCTCTGGCGAAATTCAAGAGAGCCGCGTGAGCGACACTCGAGTGGCCCCGAGCCGAAAGCGAAGCGGGCCGCGACATTGCGTGAAGCGATGTCTGTTCTTTGACAATTGAATATTGAAGAAAGAGAAACGTGGGCGGCAGAGTCCTGCTGAGCCTCTTACTCCGCCAG